>JAOPWT010000207.1 GCA_025965555.1 Mycobacterium sp. | reverse complement strand
ATGCATAAAGGTCGTGGTCAGCTGGGAAGGCGCCCTTGCCCTGGAACGAGTGGGTTACGGGTGCACCGAGGTACTCGGCGAGCGCGAGCAGTTCGGGCGCCGCATCGGCGGCGATCACCCCGCCGCCGGCCAGGATCACCGGACGCTTGGCGTCGGCGAGCAGCTGAGCGGCCTCGGCGATGGCGACAGGATCACCTGTCGAACGGGCCGCGGTGCGGCGGGCGCCTGTCTGGGGTGTGTACTCGCCGTACTCGGCTTGAAGATCCTGCGGAATGTCGACGAGCACCGGTCCACGGCGACCCTCGTGCATCGTGTTGAACGCTTGCGCCAGTGCTGTGGGAATGGACTCGACGCGGTTGGGCTGCCACCAGCGCTTCACCACCGGCTCGGCCATCCGCGGAAAGTTGTTGCCGTGCGGTCGATCGATCTCCTGAAGGACGCCGCGGTTCTCCATGTAGGTGTGCACCGCACCGGTGAGCAGCAGCAGTGGCTGAGAGTCTGCGAAAGCGGTGGCCAGCCCCGTCAAGGTGTTCGTCGCACCGGGGCCGATCGACGTACAGACCGCGGCGACCTTACCGGAGGCGCGGTAGTAGCCGTCGGCCATGTGCGCGGCCCCCTGCTCGTGCATGGCTGGGACCAGTTGGATCTCGTCGGCGCGGTCGACGAACGCGTCGAGCAGCGCGGTGTTTCCATGGCCGGGAATGGCGAATACCTTCTCGACGCCCTCGCGGATCAGGATGTCGACCACCATTTGGCCGCCAGTCAGTTTCTTCGTTGTCATGACACTGCTTTCGTGAGTGGGGGCAGGAGGAATTTACTGGTCATCGGGCCGCGAGGGCCCGGCGGTTGAGACTGCACGCGGCGATCGTGGGTGCGACGCGGAATGCGTTGGCCGCGATCGTCAACGCCGGATTCATCACCGGAAGGGAAGGGAAGAAGGCGGAGTCCACGACGAAGAGGTTGTCGACATCGTGAGTGCGACAGTTGGGGTCGAGCACCGAGACTGATGGGTCGTGGCCGGCCCGCACGGTGCCTGCCTGATGCGAATTGACCTCGATGCCGGTGCTCTCGGAGAACACGATCGGATAGCCCATCTTGCGCACCAGCTTCGTGGTTTCCCGAACCAAAACCTGATGTGCTCGAACGTTGTTCGGTACCCAGGCGATCTCGATGCCGCCGTCTCGCCGCAGGTTCACCCTGTTCTCCGGGACAGGCAGATCCTCGGTGAACAACCACCAGTCAATGCTGCGCCGGGTCGCCATGTTGAGCGCCCACATCGGCATGTGTGGCAGTTGTCCCTTCACCATGGGGCCTTGAAGTTTGCCTATTAGTTGTACGTGGCCAAGGGGATACGGGTGGTCGGGCGTTCCGTGTAAGTAGAAGTCGTTGAAGTACAGCGTCTTCTGAAACACCGAAGTGTTACGCCGAAAAGGGTCGATGCCCACCAGGATCGAGTTGTTGTGAACCATGTAATTGCGACCGACTTGATCTGATGAGTTCGCCAGACCACCGGGGTGGTGTTCGTTGGCGGAGCGAAGCAGCAACGCGGCCGAGTTGACCGCACCGCACGCGACGACGACCGCGCCCGCCTCGATGGTCAGGTGCGTGCCATTCACGTTGCACTCCACACCAACGGCATGCTTGCCCGTGGGATCCGTTAGCACTCGGTCGACGAGAGCTCCGGTGACGAGTTCGACGGCACCACTGGCCACTGCGGGTCGCACGCAGCACACGTCGGCGTCAGACTTGGCGAGGGTCCGGCACGGAAAGCCGTCGCACGTAGCGCATCTGATGCAGGAACCGCCCTGTCGGAGATCCAGGCCAAGCGGGATCGTCGATGGCGTTCGACCGAGCTTTCGCAGCTTGTCGGCCGCGGCTTGCACGGGCGGTTCGTGACCGATACCAGGGAAGGGAAACGGCTCGGTGCGATCAAGTGTTGGATCATCGAGCTCGCCGTGCACCTTGTAGACCTGCTCGGCGCGGCGGTAGTGGGGCGCGAGCTCTTCGTAGTCGAATGGCCAGACGGGTGACTCGCCGTCCTGATGCGTGGTGGAGCGAAAGTCCTCGCGGCGGAATCGCACCAACGATGATCCGTAGAACTTGGTGTTGCCACCGACGTAGTAGTACGTCCCGGGGCTGAAGGGCTTGCCGTCGACGCCGTACCAGCTCTCGGCATTCTTGTAACGCCCCCGGGCGAAAACCTCGTCAGCATCCCAGTTTTCGGGCTCCTGCGGGACGAACCCGCCGCGCTCCAGCAGCAGGACTCTGACCCCCGCGTCCTTCAGCGCGAAGGCGAGCGTGCCACCGCCCATGCCGCTGCCGACGATGATCACGTCGTATTGCTGGCGAGTGGGCTGGGAATTGCTCACTGGCAGGGTGTCGAGCATTCGCCTTGGTTCCTCTCTCCTTCGGATGAGCTGAGTCGTCTCCGGCCGCGCGTGCGTCGCAGACGATGAGTGCGACGCCAGGTCGAGCCGTGTCAGTGTCGCGGGCCATGACAACTCGGAGCGCTGTTATGCACAGCATTCCTGATTCGGCTGCCCTCCATCAGACCCAACCCGCGAAGCCAATCGCGCTGTGGTGTTACACAGTGTGCACCAGTGCAGGGGCACGTTCGGGTCGGTTCGACACAGGTCGGTCGCCCGGTGCTGTGGGCGCCGTGACTAGGTTTGGGGAGTCGGAGCATCGGGTCGGATCAATCCTGCGACACGCAGGTCATCCCACAGCTCACCCGGCAGTTTCAATTCGAAGAGTTCCCCATTGCTAGCCTGCTGCTTTTCATTGCGGGCACCGATGCAGGCGCTGACCACCGCCGGGTGGGCGTAGGCAAATTGCAGCGCCACGGCCGCCAGTGGTACGTCGTGGCGACGGCAGACTTCCTCCAGCTGACCGGCCTTGGCCAGGATGTTCTCGTCGGCGGGGGCATAGTTGAAGCGGGCGCCGGGAACTGGGCCGGTGGCGAGCACCCCGCTGTTGTAGACGCCGCCGAGCACGATGCCGACGCCGCGCTCCTCGCAGATCGGGAAAAGCTCGTCGAGCGGTTCTTGCTCGAGAAGTGTGTATCGCCCAGCCAGTAGGCACACATCGGCGTCGGTGGCCTTGACCGCCTCCGTCATCAGATCGATCTCGTTGATCCCGAACCCGATCGCTTTGACGACCTGCTGCTCGCGAAGGGATTCCAACGCAGGGAAGGCGCTGACGATCGCTTGATGGAACAGTTCGGGCGCTGCCGAACCGTGGGTGTAGCGGTCGCAGTCGTGGATGAACAAGACATCGAAATGGTCGGTGAGCATGCGCTGCATACTCTGCTCGACTGCGCGCATCACGCCGTCGTAGGAATAGTCGTAGTCCGCCACGAACGGCGGGATGTCAAGATACTGACCGTCCACCGACGGTGCATCGAGTGTAGGGGTGAGCACGCGGCCCACCTTCGTTGACAGCACCAGTTCCTCACGGTCGCGCATACGGAGAGCGTGTCCGAGGCGGTGTTCGCTGAGGCCGTTGCCGTAGCCGGGCGCAGTGTCGAAGTACCTGATCCCTTGATCCCAGGCCTGCGAGATCATGTCCTCGGCGGCGGCGTCGCTGAAGACGCCGTTGAAGTTCCCGATTGGCGCGGCGCCGAAGCTAAGGGCAGTGAACGTCAAACCCGATCGCTTGTTGACCCTAGTGTCGGAAATCTTCATGCCACATCCTCGCCTCGCGTTGGTTGCACGATCGCGAGAGCGATCGTCGTCGCCGTAGTCGTTCGGTCAGTATGAAAATCACTATCGCGCAGCCGTTTTCGAGCCTAGCCACATTGGAGACGAGCGGACTCTACCCAGGACGCGAAATTCTGGGCGCCTCGGCTGCACGAAGTGTGTCGGAGGCGTCCCGTCCCGGGCTGCCGTCGCCGAATCGGCGCTAGAGCGACCCTCCGAGGCGCGCACCGTCGAGCAGCGCGTCCGCGAGTTTGCGCGGCTCGGCCGCATCACCGATGACGTGGACTCGTCGGCTGGTGTTCACTCGGATGGCGTCCGCCAGCGAGCGCACGGATTCCATCCGGGAAGCAATCAAGACACGCGTTGCCGGAATGTCGTATCGCAGGCCGGACACCGAATCCCAGGCCGTCACGTGGTCGGCGCCGATGCTTTCGACCGAGGTTCGGAGTTTGACGTCGCACTCCTCGGCAACGCGGTCGCGCAGGACCATCCCCTGCTGTACGCCCATATCACCGGCTAGGGCATCTTGGACATCGACGATCGTCACCGAGTATCCCTGAGTCGAGAGCACGTCGGCGGCGTGGCAGCCGGTCCAGTTTGCGCCGATGACCACCGCTGGCTGCGAAGCAACCGGTGAGAGGTCCGCCGGTACGCGGGCCAGGTAGCCGGTGGCCGACTCGACATGGGCCTGTTCGCCGCCGGGAATGGGCGGCGAGGTTGGGCGCGCACCGGTGGCGACCACGACGACGTCCGCAGCGAGGCGATCGAGGAACTCGGCGTCGACCTCGGTGCCCAACTGAACGGGAACCTCGAGCCGTTCCATCTCGCGCGCCAAGAACCGGACCGGTTCTGCGAAGTCTTGGCGCTGACGCGCCACAGCGCCTTGTCGGACCCTTCCACCGAGTGACGACGACGCCTCGTAGACCGTGACGCGATGACCGGCGAGACGAGCAGCGCGAGCCGCCTCGAGACCTGCCGGCCCTCCGCCGACGACCGCGACCGTCCGCGGCATCTTGGCCGGCACCGGCGCCAGTTCGAGTTCTCGGACGGTAGCGGGATTGATCGCGCAATACGCAGGTTCGTCGACGTTGAGGAAGGCCACGCACTCAGCGCACGAGATGCATCGTCGCGCCTCGTGGAGGCGGCCCTCACGTGCCTTGAGCAACAGTTCTGGATCGGCGTGCAGCCCGCGGGCAATGCTGACGAAGTCGACAACGCCAGCGCCGAGAGCCGCCTCGGCGACGTCGAGTGCGCCCAGCTTCCCGGCGGTCGCTACTGGAATGGTAAGGGCCGACTTGATCGTGGCTGCAAGGTCGAGCAGAGCGCCGGGTGCTGCCTCCATCGGTGGCTGCGTAGCGGTGATCGACTCGTAGGTCCCCGCGCTGACGTCGATTAGGTCGACCCCTGCCTGCTCGAGCTCCTGTGCGAAGGGAACAGTATCGACCTCAGTGAGGCCGCCTTCGACGTAGTCATGCCCAGACATTCGGTAGAGCAGAGGCATGTCATCACCAATGGCGTCCCTCACCGCGCGAACCACCTCTAGGGGGAAACGCATGCGGTTGGCGAGGCTGCCACCGTATTCGTCCTCTCGAAGGTTGGTGTAGGGCGACATGAACGCATTCAGCAAATAACCGCTGGCTCCGTGGATTTCGATGGCGTCAAGCCCGGCGTCCTGGCCCCGCAAGGCAGCCGCCACGAAGCGGTCGACTATCGCCGCGATCTCCTCGCGAGCCAGCGGGCGGGGCACATAGCCCCCCGACAGTGCACAAGGCACTGCGGACGGAGCCACCGGCTGAAAGCCGCTGACCCGCATGTTCGTCTGTCGTCCGCAGTGCGCCAGCTCCAGTGAAATCCGACCACCCGCGGCGTGAACGGCATCGGCCATCCATTTGAGTTCGGGGATGACGTGATCGGAATGAGCGCCGCACTGAAACGGGCGACCCTTGCCCACCGGATCCACGTAGGTGGCTTCGACTCGCAGGAGCCCGACCCCGCCGCGCGCGCGGGCAACGAGATAGTCGACGTAGCGCTGCGTCATCACGCCGTCCGCCGTGCACAGATTCTTCTCCATCGGCGCCATCAGCACACGATTGGGCAACCGCAGTCCACGAATCTCGAAGGGATCGAAGATCCCCACCTTGGGGGTCCGCGGAATAGGGTCACTCGTGGTTGCGGTGGGCACAACACATGACGCTAGGGCTGCCGGTGTGTTGAACCCAGTGACATCACGTGCAGTCGTTTACCCACGGGTGCACATTGTGTGAAAGGGGTATCGCCAGATAGTCGGCCACCGACGACAATGCCACCGGCGGGCACACGGATCGTGCAAAAGCTGAGGCAGAACTGCGCATTGTGAGTCTGGCTGGCGCTCGATCCGAGTTGCAAGGATTGGCTGGAGGACAGGTTCTCACCGCGAACTAAGGAAATCGAACCCATGGGTCAGCTTGATGGCAAAGTAGCGTTCATCACGGGAATCGCCCGGGGGCAGGGGCGTTCACACGCGCTGACACTGGCGCGCGAGGGTGCGGACATCATCGGACTGGACCTCTGCAAGAAGCCCGCGTCCACGCCTTATCCTGGAGCGTCGCCCGAAGATCTCGACGAGACCATCGCGCTCGTCGAGAAGACGGGCCGAAAGATCGTCGCGGAACAAGCGGACGTGCGTGACCTCGCGCAGGTTCAGGCAGTCTTCGATCGAGGAATCGCACACTTCGGCCGCGTGGACATCGTGCTTCCGAACGCGGGGATCTGTGCCGGCGGACTGACATGGGAGATCAGCCCCGAAGACTGGCAGGAAATGCTCGACGTCAACCTCACCGGCCCCTGGAACACAGTGCGGGTAGCGCTGCCGACGCTCATCGAACAAGGTGATGGCGGTTCCATCGTGTTCACCGGATCCGTCGACGCCCTCAAGGGATCGGCGAACATCTCTTCCTACGCCGCGTCGAAGCATGGCGTGACCGGGCTGATGAGGTCGCTGGCCAACGAGGTGGGTCAGTACGGGATCAGGGTCAACTCCATCAATCCTGGCCACGTAGACACCGACATGCTCGGAAATGACTTCGTGTGGAAGTTGTTCCGGCCGGACCTGGAGCGGCCCACCAAGGATGACGTCGCCGGATCCTTCCAGGGCACCAACTTGCTGCCGGTTCCGTGGATGAAGCCCGAGGACATCAGCAACGCCATCCTGTACCTCGTCTCCGACGCGGGCCGCTACGCGACTGGTACGACGCAGTTGCTGGACTCCGGCTTCTTGGCCAAGTCTTAGCGGCTGTCCTCCGCCCCGATCACCGATCACATGTCACGCACGGCGAACGTCGAGTCGACCCGCCCTCGCGCCCGGCTCGCCGGCCCTGCGCGTGCCGTCACGCTCCCGCCGCCTCGGACTCCGGAGTGGAATTGGCAGCTGCAGGCCCGCTGCCGGGGACATCCCGTGGCGATGTTCTTCCCCGAAGAAGTCAGGGGAGCGGCACGCATGCGGGAGGAGGCCACGGCCAAGCTGATTTGTGCGGGCTGTCCGGTTCTGACCCAATGCCGTGACCATGCCCTGAGCGTCCCGGAGACCTGGGGAATCTGGGGTGCGACGACGCCGCGCGAACGCGACGTGCGCCAGTTGCCGAAGACCGATTGACGTTGGCACGGACGGCGTCTTGCCGCGGACTGACTACAGGCGACCCTGACCAACGCGAACACGGTCCTTCCGGCTCCCGACGTGAATCCGCGGCAAGCCCGAATCGGCGCCCACGACGATGTAAGTCTTTCCCCTGCAATCGTTCAGACCCGGTCGTGTAAGCGGATACGACAGAGCGCGACGTTGCTCTCATCAACGAGATCGCACCGGCGTCATGCCCGCCTCAGGTGTGTAGTCGAGGGCCGGCACATTGCACATCCTGAGTCTGTCCGGCTACCAGCAGTCCATCAATACTGAAGTTGCGGTCGTAGCCGCGGGCCTTCCCGCGACGCCCACGACGGCCACTATCGCGAAGGAGACTCACCGTGTCGGTCACCCTCAAAGCCCCCGCGGCGCAGGTCGGCACCGCCCATAAGAGCGACCCGAAGGTCGTCGAGACGGTCACTGCGGTCCTCGAAGACATCCGCGCCAATGGTGATTCGGCGGTGCGAAAGTACTCCGAGAAGTTCGACAAGTGGGCGCCGGAAAGCTTCCGTTTGAGCAATGATCAGGTGGCCAAGATCGTCTCGGACCTGCCATCAACGGTGGTCGACGATTTGACCTTCGTGCAGCAGCAAGTGCGGAACTTCGCACAGGCGCAACGCGATTCAATGCTCGACGTCGAGATCGAGACTTTGCCGGGCGTGCGACTGGGTCACAAGCACGTGCCAGTGTCGGCCTCCGGCGCGTACGTACCCGGTGGTCGCTACCCACTCACGGCGTCTGCGCACATGACGGTCGTGACGGCTAAGGTGGCTGGTGTCGACCGCGTTGCCGCCACGACCCCTCCAAACGCGGGCGAACCACCACAGATCAGTGTGGCGGCAATGCATTTGGCGGGTGCGGACGAGATCTACGTTCTCGGCGGGGTACAGGCAATTGGTGCCCTGGCGCTGGGTACTGAGACGATCGACCCGGTGAACCTGCTCACCGGACCAGGTAACGCCTACGTCGCCGAGGCCAAGCGCCAACTCTTCGGTGAGGTCGGTATCGATCTGTTCGCCGGCCCTACCGAGGTACTGATCATCGCCGACGACACGGCTGATCCGTTCATCGTGGCCGCGGACCTGCTCAGCCAGGCCGAACATGGGCCAGACTCTCCGTGCGTGCTCATCACGACGTCCGAGCGCGTTGGCCGCGAAGCCATTGCCGAAGTCTCACGCCAGCTGCAGAATCTTCCCACCAGTCCAGTGGCAAGCGTGTCCTGGGAGCGGTTCGGCGAAGTGCACCTGGTTGACGATCTCAAGGAGGCGTTCGCGCTCGGTGACCGATTCGCCAGCGAGCACGTTCAGATCCTGACCGCCGAACCGCGTCGCGCACTCACCGAGATGCATGACTACGGTGCACTCTTCCTGGGCGAAAAGACCTGTGTCTCCTTTGGCGACAAGGCGATCGGCACCAATCACGTGTTGCCCACACTAGGTGCGGCGCGGTACACCGGCGGGCTGTGGGTCGGCAAGTTCCTCAAGACGGTCACCTACCAGGAGATCGACGACGCGGCGTCCAGCGCGGAGCTTGGCCGCATCTGCGGACGCGCAGCGCGTCTGGAGGACTTCGAGGGGCACGCCCGCTCGGCGGACGTACGTGCGGCAAAGTTCGGCGGCGACTCGCTTCCGTGGAGCGAGCACGAATTCGTGCGCCCCAGCACGTTCTCGGCTCAGTGAGCAGGCGTCGAGCGTGTTGGTGATCGGCAGGCGGGCATTCGAGACCACACCCCTGAGGGGAGATTTACTTTGAGCGGCGAGCGCGAGCCCAAGATCCCCACGCTACGGGCAGT
>JAOPWT010000197.1 GCA_025965555.1 Mycobacterium sp. | reverse complement strand
TAGTAAACCATGTCGACTAGTTTCGAGGGAACGGTGGCAGGCCGCGGAATTCGAGTCGGAAAGTGACGATGACGACCATCAAAGAGGCGCTGGGCCGGCTCTGGGACGCCAACGACCACGACCGGATGCTGCAATGCGACGGCCGCTGGGCGTCATGGGGTTTCGTGCGGGCGCTCACCGAGCGGATCGACCGGGAACTCGCCGCGGCAGGTTGCGGGGCGGGTGGCCGCGTGGCCGTCGTGCTGTCGAACCGGGTCGAGTCCGTCGCCGCGCTCATCGCGATCTTCCGCGGCGGGCGCACGTTGGTGACCATCAGCCCGCTTCAGCCGCCGGACAGGCTCAGCGCGGACCTCGCTGCGTCCGCCGTCTCGTTCGTCCTTGCCCCCTCCTCCCTGTGGTCCGAGACGGCGTTCACGGAAGCTGTCGCCGAACTCGGCGCAACCGGTTGGAGCCTGGACGACGATGACCTCGCCCTGCGGGTCTCGGGCGCGGACGATGCGCCGGTGGGAGATCCTGCTGTCGCCATCGAGATGCTGACGTCGGGCACCACTGGAGCGCCCAAACGTATTCCCTTGACTCGCGCTCAGCTTGAGGCCTCTCTCGCGTCGGCATTGCGGCACAACGATCGGCCTGAGGCCAGCACCAAACCCCCCCTGACGGGGACCGTCGGCCTCGTCACACTGCCCATCGTGCACATCGGCGGACTGTGGTCGCTGCTTCAGTCGTTGGTCGCAGCTCGCCCCATCGCGATGCTCGACCGTTTCACGGTGCCTGGCTGGCACGCCGTGGTGAAGGAATATCGGCCTGCCGTCGCTGGATTGCCGCCCGCCGCGATGAGAAGCGTGCTCGACGCCGACATACCCCGGGAGGATCTGGCGAGCATCCGTGCCATCAATGCCGGTACCAGCCCGGTCGACCCCGACCTGGTCGATGCCTTCTTCGAGCAGTACGGCATTCCGATCCTCGTCGTGTACGGGGCGACCGAGTTCTCTGGAGCCGTCGCCGGATGGACTGTCAAGGACTTCCATACCCGGTGGGTGGACAAGAAGGGCAGTGTCGGTCGCGCCTTTCCCGGAGTACGTCTGCAGATCGTCGACGAAGGCGGCGCGACGCTCGGTGCCGATGAACCCGGCAGGCTGCAGGTCGCCGCGGCACAGGCCGGTGGCTCGGGCGAATCATGGATCACGACCAGCGATTTGGCACACATCGACGCCGAGGGCTTCCTCTACGTCGATGGCCGCGCCGACGACGTGATCGTGCGCGGCGGGTTCAAGGTCGCTCCCGAGACGGTGGTTCGGGCGCTGCGTGCCCATCCAGCCGTCGGCGACGCGGCGGTGGCACCGATACCAGATGAACGGCTCGGCCAGATCCCCGTTGCCGCGGTCGAATTGCGGGCAGGAGTCGAAGCCGACGGCGACTCGCTACGCGAGCACTGCCGGACGTTGCTGACCCCCTATGAGGTGCCCGCCCGGATCTTCGTCGTCCACGCGCTGCCGCGCGGAGCGGCACTGAAGGTCGACCGTCGCCAGCTTCTTGCGATGCTGGACGAACTCGGCGCCATGCAGAAACAACCCACGTAGAAGGAGATCTCCTTGTCTGAAGCCGCTCTCGTCGAACGGCGGGGCAATGTCGCGCTCATCACCATCAACCGGCCCGACGCGCGTAACGCCGTCAATGGCGCCGTGAGCACGGCCGTCGGTGACGCATTGGCGGAGGCCCAGGCCGATCCCGCCGTGTGGGCCGTGGTCATCACCGGTGCCGGCGACAAGTCGTTCTGCGCCGGGGCCGATCTCAAGGCGATCTCGCGAGGGGAGAATCTCTTCCACTCCGAGCACACGGAATGGGGATTCGCGGGCTACGTGCACCACTTCATCGACAAGCCCACCATCGCCGCGGTCAACGGCACCGCGCTGGGCGGCGGCTCCGAGCTCGCGCTGGCGAGCGATCTGATAGTCGCCTGTGAGAGCGCCACTTTCGGACTTCCAGAGGTCAAACGTGGGCTGATCGCAGGCGCGGGCGGGGTGTTCCGGATCGTCGAGCAGTTGCCGCGCAAGGTTGCGCTGGAGTTGGTGTTCACCGGCGAACCGATGTCCGCGGCCGATGCCCTCAAATGGGGCCTGATCAATCAGGTGGTTCCGGATGGGACCGTGGTGGAGGCCGCCTTGGCGCTGGCCGAGCGGATCACCGTCAACGCGCCATTGTCGGTGCAGGCCAGCAAGCGATTGGCCTACGGTGCCGACGACGGTGTCATCGCCGACGAGGAACCCAAGTGGGATCGCACCACTCGAGAGTTCACGTCGCTGTTGAAGTCCGAGGACGCCAAGGAGGGCCCGATGGCCTTCGCGGAGAAGCGTCAACCAATGTGGAAGGCACGCTGAAATGGGAAGAGTGCAGGACAAAGTCGTCTTGGTCACCGGAGGCGCTCGCGGTCAGGGCCGCAGTCACGCGGTCAAACTGGCCGAGGAGGGTGCCGACGTCATCCTCTTCGACATCTGCCACGACATCGAGACCAATGAATACGCGATGGCGACGCCGCGCGATTTGGAGGAAGCCGGCCTCGAGGTCGAGAAGACTGGCCGCAAGGCCTACACCGCCGAGGTCGACGTCCGGGACCGTGCTGCCGTGGCCCGCGAACTCGCCAACGCGGTAGCCGAATTCGGCGGAAAGCTCGACGTGGTGGTCGCGAACGCGGGCATCTGCCCGCTGGGTGCGAACCTCCCCGTGCAAGCTTTCGCCGACGCCTTCGACGTCGACTTCATCGGTGTGGTCAACACCGTGCACGCCGCGTTGCCCTACCTCAGGTCCGGAGCGTCGATCATCACCACCGGGTCGATCGCCGGGCTGATCGCGTCGAAGATGCCGCCCGGTGCGGCGGGCCCGCAGGGCCCGGGTGGAGCTGGCTACAGTTTCGCCAAGCAACTGGTGGACTCATACACCATTCAGCTCGCGGGTCAGCTGGCGCCACAGTCCATCCGCGCCAATGTCATTCACCCCACGAACGTCAACACCGACATGCTCAACAGTGCGCCGATGTACCGGCAGTTCCGTCCTGATCTGGAAAGCCCGACCAGGGACGACGCGTTGCTGGCGTTCCCCGCGATGCAGGCGATGCCCACGCCGTATGTCGAGCCCTCGGACATCTCCAACGCGGTCTGCTTCCTGGCCTCCGACGAGTCTCGCTACGTGACGGGCCTGCAGTTCAAGGTCGACGCCGGCGCCATGCTGAAGTTCTAGGGGGACCAGTGACCACCACCGAGAAGGCAAGCGCCGAAACCGCCGCCGAAGAGGGTCGGATCACCGACGAGGACATCGAGAGGGCGAAGGCGCAGATCGGGATTCCGGTCTTCCAGCGTGACGAAGCATGGCACAAACTGCCATCCGGTGATGCCATCACGCAGTTCGCCTTCGGCTGCGGCGACGACAACCCGCTGTTCCACGACCCGTCCTACGGGCCGACCACCCGTTGGCACGGACAGATCGCCTCTCCGACGTTTCCGATCGCGACGGGCCTGGACCAGACGCCGAAGTTCACCGACCCGGAGCGAAAGAAGTTGTTCCGCGGACTGTTTCGGGGAACGGGCAAGTACTACTCCGGCGTGAAGTGGACGTGGTACCGGCCGGTCTACGCGGGACGTCCCGTTCTGGTCGAGAACTACACCCTGGACGTGCAGGTCAAGGAGAGCGCATTCTCCGGTGGTCGTTCGGTCAAGGAGACGTTCCGCTACCTGTACGTCGACACCGATGGCAATCCGATCGCCACCCGCGACGAGTCCTACATCAACGCCGAACGCCACGGCTCCAAGAAGTCCGGCAAGCTCAAGGACATCGAGCGCAAGCACTGGACCCCCGAGGAGTTCGAACAGGTCGAGCAAGAGTACGAAGCGGAGGAGCGCCGCGGCGCCGAACCCCAGTGGTGGGAGGACGTCACCGTCGGTGACGAACTACCCGGAATCATCAAGGGCCCGTTGACCGTCGTTGACATCATCTCCATGCACATGGGCTGGGGCTGGGGAGGTTACGGGGTCGGACCGCTGAAGTTCGCGCATCAACTGCGCAAGCGGATGCCCGCGTTCTACCAGACGGACGAGTATGGCGTCCCCGACGTCGTTCAGCGCCTGCATTGGGACTCCGGACGCGCTCAGGCACTGGGGATTCCGGCGCCATACGACTACGGACAGATGCGTGCGGCATGGGTGAGCCACCTGCTGACGAACTGGATCGGCGACGACGGTTGGCTGGCTGAGATGGACCTCCAGATGCGGGGGTTCAACTATCACGGTGACGTCCACCGGTGCACGGGCAAGGTCTCCGCGAAGGGCGAGGGGCCAGACGACGCGGTCTCGCTCGACGTCTTCGCGACCAGTCAGCGCGACGAAGCCACGACGCGTGGCACCGCCAAGGTGTTGCTACCGTCGAGGGCAACGGGTGCCGTCGTGCTCCCGGTCCCAGATACCGAACTGAGGAGACGTGGGGCGCAAGTCGTCTCGCGAGCATCGAGCAGCGTCGGCGAAGAGATGCGTCGACTATATGGAGAGTGAGACGAAGACATGAAGAGACTTGTCCTCGATGCCGAGCACGAAGAGTTCCGCAAGACGGTAAGGGAATTCATCGAGCGTGAGCTCGAACCCAATGCCGAGCAGTGGGAATCCGCCCGACTGGTCGACCGTTCCGCGTGGGTCACTGCAGGCAAGTACGGACTCATCGGCTTCAACATGCCCGAGGAATACGGTGGTAGCGGCGTCGACGACTTCCGCTTCAACGCCGTCATCGACGAGGAGATCGCGCGGTACGGAGGCCCCGCCCCAGCGCTGAGCCTGCAGAACGACGTGGTGGGGCCGTACTTCTCGTCGCTTGCGAATGACGAGCAGAAGAAGCGCTGGCTGCCAGGCATCACGAGTGGCGAACTGATCGTGGCGGTCGCGATGACCGAGCCCGGCGCGGGCAGTGACCTCGCAGGCATCAGAACCTCGGCGGTCCGCGATGGTGACGATTGGATCGTCAACGGCTCGAAGACGTTCATCTCGTCGGGGATCAACTGCGATCTGGTCGTGGTGGTGTGCCGCACCGACCCCGACGCCGGCCACAAGGGCTTAACGCTCCTCGTGGTCGAGGACGGTATGGACGGTTTCACCCGCGGTCGGAAACTGGAGAAGATGGGTCTGCACTACCAGGACACCGCCGAGCTCAGCTTCGACAATGTCCGGGTACCGTCGGCCAATCTGCTCGGCAAGGAGGGGCGCGGCTTCTACCACCTGATGCACAACCTTCCCTCGGAGCGACTGTCCATCGCCATCTCGGCCATCGCAGGCGCGCGTGAGACCTGGCGACAGACGCTTCAATACGCCAAGGACCGCAAGGCTTTCGGCCAGTCCATCGGCAGCTTCCAGCACAACCGCTTCCTGCTGGCCGAGATGGACACCGAACTCGAGATCGGCGAGCAGTACATCGATCGGTGCCTACAGGCCGTGGTCGACGGCGAACTGACGGCGGTCGAGGCGTCCAAGGCGAAGTGGTGGTGCACGGAGACGGCCAAGAAGGTCATCGACGGCTGCGTCCAGTTGCACGGCGGCTATGGCTACATGACGGAGTATCGGGTTGCCCGCGACTACATGGACAACCGCATCATGACGATCTTCGGCGGCACGACCGAGATCATGAAGGACATCATCGGCCGCGACTTGGGCCTGTGAATCCACTGCCGTGAACGGTGTTTCGTCCGAGCAGGACGGTGCGATCCTGCGGATCCGGTTGGATCGGCCGGAGAAGCTCAACGCCGTCGACGCCCCCATGCTCGATGAGCTGTCCGCTCAGTTCGAGCGTGCCGCGAACGACGGAACGGTGCGCGCAGTGCTTCTCACCGGGGCGGGGCGGGCGTTTTGCTCCGGCGGTGACCTGAGCGGTGGCGACACCGCAGGTGCCGCCGAGGCCGCCAACCGCGTGGTCATGGCGATCACGGCGCTGCCCAAACCGGTGGTGGCCGGAGTACATGGCGGAGCCGTTGGATTCGGATGTCCGTTGGCATTGGCCTGTGATCTCGTGGTCGCCGCCCCGTCGGCCTACTTTCAATTGGCTTTCAGCCGAGTTGGGTTGATGCCGGACGGCGGTGCCAGCGCGTTGATGCCGGGCCTGATCGGTCGAGCGCGGACCGCACGAATGGCGATGACGGCCGAAAGGATCGATGCGGCAACGGCATTCGAGTGGGGGATGATCTCCTACCTCAGCCTCGACGACGACTACGAGGCGGTGCTGGAGACGGTGCTGCGGTCGGTGTCGGGCGGACCCACCGTGGCGTTGGGCTGGACCAAGCGCGCCCTGGCCGCCGCGACGCTTGGTCAACTCGCGTTCGTTCAGGCCATCGAAGCCGAAGGCCAACTGGCCCTGGTCGGCACCGATGACTTTCGAGAAGGCGTGCGCGCCTTCCGAGAGCGGCGTACCCCTGAGTTCCTTGGCCATTGACATGAGGAGTGACATGACGATCAAGCGGGTTCGGGTCGACGGTCTGGACGTCGAGTACGCCGATACCGGAACCGGCCCAACGGTTCTGTTCGTGCACGGCGTCTACGTCACCGGTGCCGTGTGGAACGACGTCGTGAACGAACTCGGCGACGGCTTCCGGTGCATCGCACCGACGTGGCCACTCGGTGCGCACAGCACGCCGACCGACGGTGCCGACATCGGCGCCGCAGCGGCGGCCAAACGCATCGTGCACTTCATGGAGGCGCTCGACCTGACCGACGTCACCCTCGTCGCCAACGACACCGGCGGCGGCCTGGTGCTGGCCGCGCTGGGCGACACCACCCTGGACACGTCCCGCATCGCTCGACTGGTGTTGACCAATTGTGACAGCTACGAACACTTTCCACCCGGTTCCTTCGCTCAGATCGTGAAGCTGTGCCGGGCGAGTCCGGCGGTGGGCGGCGCGCTGGTGCGGCTGCTGGCCACTGGCCCTGGGCAGAGCTTCTTCCTGAAGGCCGTATGCCGCACACCGCCGAACAAGGACCGGCAACGCGAAGTGTTCGGTGCGTTCGCCACTAGCCCGGCCGCTCGCCGGGACGCCGTCACGGTGACCGCCTCGCTCGATCCGGCGCTGACACTGCGTGCCGCACCGGCGATCGAAGCCTTCGACCGACCCGTCACCCTCGCGTGGGGCATCGACGACAAGCTGTTCCCCCTCGATCATGCGCGCCGTCTGCGGGACGCCTTCCCGCATGCTTCGCTGATCGAGATCCCCGAGTGTTCCGCCTTCGTCATGCTCGATGCGCCAGGCGCACTTGCCGACGCCATTCGCCACGGCTGACCGGGAGCATTCAGTGACCAATCCTCCGGAGACGTCCGCCTCCGCCTACGGCATGCTCTCCGACGATGCGTTCGCGCGGTCGCGGCGGCGGCTCGGCGTGCCCGCCCGCAGCAGAACAAGCCGCACAACTACGAAGTGACCTGGGACGGCGCGCGCCACTTCGCGTTCGGCTACGGCGACGACAACCCGCTGTACTGCGAAGGGGGATCCGTTCGCCGGGCTGGGTTCCTATCAGGCGGTGATGGAGTTCGAGTGGTGGCGTCCGCTGCAGCTCGGCGACCGGTGCTGCGTGCTGGAAGCCCAGGTCGGCGTCGAGGAGAAGGCATCGAGCTTCGGCGGCCGCACGGCCCACGTCACCCTCGACTACCTGTACTTCACCGGTGCGGGTGAGATGCATGCCGTCCGCCGCGGAACCTGGATCAACGCCGAGCGTCACACGTCGAAGAAGCGGGCCAAGGAGCGCCTCGAGCAGTAGCCGTACACACCCGAGCAGTTGGCCGAGATCGACGCCGCCTACGCCGCGGAGTCGCATCGTGGCGCGGAGCCGCGGTACTTCGAGGACGTCGCGGTTGGCGAGGAACTGCCGCAGCGGGTGAAGGGTCCGCTCACCACGACCGACGTCGTGGTGTGGCACATGGGTTGGGGGATGCAGCTCACGCCGCCGGGCACTTTCGGAATTGCGGCGCGGGTTCGACGCAAGGCTCCTGGGCTGTACCCACCGGACCACCTCAACGTTCCCGACACGGTTCAGCGGCTGCACTGGGATCCCGCGCGGGCACGGGAACTCGGGCTGCCCAACAGTTATGACTACGGCGGGATGCGCGAGACCTGGCTGTGCCATCTGCTGACGGATTGGATCGGCGACGACGGCTGGTTGTGGAAGCTGCGGTGCGAGCACCGCAAGTTCAACTACCAGGGCGTGACCTGGGTGCGCGGCGAAGTGGTCGACAAGCGAGTGACGAACGTAGGCAACGAAGTTCACGTCGCGGTCCGGTGTGAGAACCAGCGAGGTGAAGTGACCACGCCAGGTACCGCGGTGGTGCTCCTGCCCTCGCCCGACGAGCAGGTCACCCTTCCGGCGCCGCCAGCGCCCACGGTCGAGGGGATGCTGGCCCACGAACTCGAGCGATACGGCGTGGCTGGGTGAGGGCGAGGTGAACATCCCGTTCGGCCGCGGGCGCTGGTACTCGCGATCCGTCGTCAGATGCCGCCGCGCGCGACGAGTTGCCCCGCGATGACGTTGCGTTGGATCTCGTTGGTGCCTTCGCCGACGATCATCAGGGGCGCGTCCCGGAAGTAGCGCTCGACGTCGTACTCAGTGGAATAGCCATAGCCCCCGTGGATGCGCACGGCACTCAAGGCGATTTCCATGGCGACCTCGGAGGCGAAGAGCTTTGCCATCCCCGCCTCCATGTCAGCACGCTCGCCACTGTCGTAACGGCGTGCGGCGTGCAGCGTAAGTTGGCGTGCCGCAGTCAGTTTGGTGGCCATGTCGGCCAGATAGTTGCCCACGGCCTGGTGCTTCCAAATCGGCTTGCCGAAGCTCTCGCGATCCTGGGCGTAACGCAACGAGTCGTCCAGCGCCGCAGTCGCCACCCCGAGTGCACGCGCGGCCACCTGAATGCGACCCGTCTCAAGACCTTTCATCATCTGCGAGAAGCCCTTGCCCGCGACGCCGCCGAGGATCGCCGCGGCGGGAACCCGGCAATCGTCGAACGACAATTCGCAGGACTCGACGCCCTTGTAGCCGAGCTTCGGGAGATCCTTCGACACGGTGAGGCCCTGGCCGTGTTCCACCAGAACCACCGAAATACCCTGGTGACGCGGTGTCGCCTTGGGGTCGGTCTTGCACAGGAGTGCGATCAGACCGGAGCGCCGTGCGTTGGAGATCCAGGTCTTGGCACCGTTGATCACCAGTTCCGAGGAGTCTGGGCCTGCGGGTAGCGCGGTGGTCGTCATGTTCTGCAGATCCGAGCCACCACCTGGCTCCGTCAGTGCCATGGTGGCACGCATCTCACCGGTCGCCATCACAGGCAGGTACTTCCGCTTCTGCTCCTCGGTACCGAACAGCGTGAGCAGCTTGCACACCACGGTGTGTCCGCCCATGGCGCCTGCCAGGCTCATCCAGCCGCGCGCCAACTCCTGCGTCACCTCGACGTAGCAGGGCGTCGAGACGGGGGAGCCGCCGTACTCTTCGGGAATGGCGAGACCGAAGATGCCGATGCGCTTCATCTGTTCGATCCACGCTTCCGGGTATTCGTTGGCGTGCTCCATCTCGCGCACCGTTGGCCGGACGTCGCGGTCGACGAAGGCACGGACTGTTTCGACGAGCATGGCTTCTTCTTCGTTCAGATCCGTACCCATGTGGCACTCCTACAACCAAACTGGCAGCTCATCGACGACGGTCGCGATCGATTCTGGCACTTGCGTCACTCAGGGGCAAGCTCATCACACATCGGTGAATTCGCACTGTCATCGCGATTAAGGCGGCCAAGCCCTTGGACCCGGATGCGACGTTCCGATAGTGTTCTGACGGCAGTGTTCACTTTGGGACGGCGGTTGGTCAATGGATCTGAATGTTCGCGGTAAGGCCTATCTCGTCGTAGGAGGCACCGCAGGCATGGGTCTGGCCAGCGCTAGCGTGCTGGCAGGCGACGGAGCTGCCATCGCGGTGGTCGGCCGCGACGAGGCGAGAGCCAAGGCGGCCGTCGGCACGCTGACCGACCTCGGCGCGTCCGCGGCGTACGGCCTGAACTTCGACGTGAGCCGGCCGGGAGTCGCAGTCGATGCCGTCGACGAGGCGGTGAGGCTGCTCGGACGACTCGACGGCATCGCGGTGACGATGGGTACGGCCGGCATGATGCCGATCGAATCCGACGATGACGCGTGGGACGCGGCCTTTCACGACGTCCTGCTCGCAACGACGCGTTGCGTCCAAGCGGCGCTGCCTCATCTGATCGAGGCGCGAGGCGCGATCGTCACCACTTCGGCCTATTCGGCGCGCGCTCCTCACGAACCGCGACTGCCCTACGCCAGCCTGAAGGCTGCGGTCGCCACCTTCACCCGCGGGATCGCCCGCACCCACGGCAAGGACGGCGTCAGAGCGAACTCCATCGCCCCCGGCGCGGTCGAGACCGACGCGCTGCACGCCATCCGCGGCTACGTCGCCGAGAACAAGGGCTATCCGTATGACGAGGCGCTGGAGCGGGCGCTGGTCGAGGACTTCGGGTTCGATGCGGCCCTGGCAAGGCCGGGACGGCCCGACGAGATCGGTTCGCTCATCGCATTTCTCCTATCGGACCGATGCGCCTTCGTGACGGGTCAAACGATCTACGCCGACGGGGGAGCGCCCTAGGACTGACGCGGCGCCAGGCAGGCGGGAAGGAACGCACGGATCAGACCGGCGTCGCCCCCGTCCTCGGCTCGGCCCGGCTCGGCGGCGAGGCTGAACGCAATGCGCGTCACCCAGTGCGCCATGGTCGCTGCGGTGAGATCGTCGCGAACCTCGCCGGCCGCCATGGCGACTTCGAGGCGTCCGCCGAGAGCTTCGGCCAGACGATCGCTCCACACGTCGGAACCCTCGGCTGCGCGAA
>JAOPWT010000167.1 GCA_025965555.1 Mycobacterium sp. | reverse complement strand
TAGACCATCCATCGCGAACCAATTGTGAAAAGCGGTGAGAACCGCATCCGCACCATCGAGCAACCCCGCCGGCGCCGGTCTGCAGCTCAGACGATGTCACTACGCCACTCGGGTTACACCGTTGTTGGGTTTCGAAAACGCGGTCCCAAGTCACCCTTTATCCATCGAATATAAGCCGGAATCGGCGAGAATCGATGGTAATGAGCAGGCTCGGTTGCAACGTGACTTACGTTGTCCTTCAAGGAAACTGGCGATCTGACGAAGATGAATCAAAAACGGCAAAATTCGAATGCGTCGGTCGTGGGTTCGAGCCCCACCCGCCCTACCTAGCAGGCTGTATGACGTCGGCTGATACTTGACACGCCCTTGATGAGGGAGATGAGCGTGGCCTAGCAGCGGTATCAGGCCGTGTTGGCAGTGGGTCCGAGCTTTTGGACGATGCGCGTGACCCATCAGTGTCTCGGTACCGGCATCGGGCGAGCCATACACCGCCACCCTGGTAGATGCGTTTGATCTTGGCGTGGGTGCCGATCCGTAGCTGTGGTCTGCCGGCCATCGTCCTCAACTATCCGGGCTTTCATACAAAGCGATTCCAGCGTCGTGAGTTGAGATGGGTCTGAACTCAATTCTCACAGAGAGTATCCCTCACATCCGACAAGATGGCACCTATGCGGAGTCACGATTGTGTTCGTCGAGTTGCTTTGCCTCCCAAGCGACGACATCGCGCAACCGATACCGGACGTGACGGCCGAACTTGGCATACGGTGGTCCGGTACCCGTCAAGCCCATTGGGCCGGAGTCTTGACCGGCACACCGTATCGGTCAGCGAGTTGCTCGCGGTGATCACCTATCCTCGGTGATCTTCTCCATCGATGCGGACCGCCACGTTGCCGTCCCGGCCCGGCTAGAAGATCTCACCGGCCTGCCGCCCGCGTGGTGGGGTGTCGGCACGCTCGGCCTCTTTCACGACGAGAACATCGCCTACGCCGAGCGGCTCAGGACCGTCGATGTGCCGTGCTAGGTCGAGGTGGTGAAGGGCGCGTTCTACGGGTCGACGGCATCGTACCGAAAGCCGAAGTGTCACAATTGTTCTTAGACAGCCGCTCCGCGATGCTGCCGGCGGGTCGGGATTGAACGTGCCGTCGAAGAGCAACAAATCAGATCGAAGCGCTTGTGGCGGTCCCAACAGTCGGACCGCACAGAAATCACCGTCACCGGACGCAGTGCTCGGCGGCGGTGTGGTGACAGAAGCGCTAGGCAGCCCTTTGCGTGCGCACCTTCACAGGTACCACGGCGCGGTCGCGTCGAGCATTGAACGCGGACACGACCTCGAACACGCCGAGGGCAATAAGGAACGCGCCCGTCACCACGGCGAGCGTGACGATCGACGTGAACGGCAGCAGCAGCATGACGATGCCGGCCAGCACGGACACGATTCCGAAGAAGATATCCCAGCCACGCCCGGACGTTTCGATGCCGCTGATCGCCGCGACCGTCGTCGCAATCCCTCTGATAATGAAGCTGATACCGATGTAGATGGCAAACAGCAGGATCGCGAACGGCTCGCCGAAGTACCGAAAGGTCAGCACCGCGAGAATCACCGACACGGCGCCGCTAACGAAGAGCAGTGCGCGGCCACCACCCGATAGGTCCGCCGCCATCGCAATGAACAGTTGTGCGCCGCCGAAGACGAGCAAAGATAAACCGAACAGCATCGTGGCGACGAGGACGGTCTTGCCCGGCCACACCAGCATCAACACGCCGAGGATGATCGCCAGCACCCCCGACCCCAGCAACACCTTCCACTTGTGCGGCAAGAGTTTCGAGGGGTCGACGACCGGTGTTTCCGGCTGCCCCACAGCAGAAGTCACGAGAACCTCCCTAGATCGGGTCATTGAATTTCAACAGCAGTCTTCTCGGCTGACGCGTCCACCGCGTGCGCCCGACAGGACGAAAATCGCACTTCTCGCTCGTCCCCGCAGGGTGGCCGGCTGAAATGTTGACGGGGGACCGCGAACACGCCGACCAGCGCAGCGTTGCGTCACACTGTCATTCCGATGAGGGGCGATTCAGCCCTCGGGAGTCAGCGGCGTATCGGGCGTTGCTGCGGGCAGGGATGATCAGACCCGGCGTGCGTGATAAGCGGTCACGCAAGTGGAAGCGTTGCGAGCGCAGCCGGCCGATGGAGTTGCGGCAGATCGATATCGTGGGTGGGTTCCCCATCGCCGATGCCACCAGCGCCAAGGTCGACGATTATTCAACAAAACGACGACCACGCCGGAGATGGCGGCGCAGCAGGGTGATTTCGCTGAAGGGCTAACTGACCCGACGTGACCGCTCACGCCGATGCTCGCCTGCCGTCAATCGAGATGGCGGAGCGGTTTCGGGGAAGCGCCGATGTAGCCCGTCGATTAGGCGGTGCGTCTCGTACAGGTCGCGACGCAGGATGTTGGCGACGGGGTCTTTCCGAGTCGTGCCCCTAGCGCGAGCGCGCTGGTTCCTTTCATCGGCGGCCTCAAGCTTGCGGGATACCTCGGCGACATGGCCGTAGAGCTCCCCCAACAACTTCCGCGCTTGTGCGCTGCCCACGTCCTCCAGCACATTCGAATCGTCTCATCAATTCTTAATCTGCGCGCGCTGACATCTCAGATTGCGAAGAGATAAATCTCGGGTTGACGGCCGTCGCGGGCGAGCGCATTCTTTTGGGGTGGCTGACTTGAGCGAACAGGCGGCGATGGCACAGGTAGAAGAGCGGCTGACCAGCAAGTACGCCGATCTTCCGCCGGACCGGGTGTCGATGGCCATCCAGCAGGCCCACGCCCGCTTCGAGCAGAGCAAGATTCGGGACTTCGTGCCGCTGCTAGTAGAGCGTCGCGCTCGCGCGGAACTGACCAAGTAGCACGGCGCGACAACGTCGCGTGAACCCGCGGCTCAGCCAATGCCGATTCCGAAGCCAAAATTGCCATCGCCATCGTCATCGTGGTTGGGGCACATGACGTCGACGTACAAGGTGTCGCCCGGCTTCGGGGAACTCGAGGGATTGTTGACATTGGTTACCGTGCACTGGGATAGAGCTTTGCTGGCTCCGTTGACGTAGTTGACGTTGACCAGATAGCCCTCGGCCTCGAGGTCTGCGATAGTGGCATCGGCGCCGCTGG
>JAOPWT010000461.1 GCA_025965555.1 Mycobacterium sp. | reverse complement strand
GAGCGCCCACCCGACGACGTCCGGTTGAAGCGTGAGACCGCAATGGAATTGGAGAATCGAATTGCCATGGGCCCTCGTCACTCCGATGTATTCGACGCTGAGGAACTGGGGCAGCCCTCGGGTTTCACGTGCCCGGATTGCAATGGATCACTGATGGCCGTCGGCGGTACGAACTACCGTTGTCGCGTGGGCCACGCCTGGACGCCCGAAGCATTGTTCCGCGCGCGGGACAAGGAGACCGAGAACGCCCTGTGGGTCGCCCTGCGCAGTTTGGAGGAGAAGGCGAAGTTGTCACGCAAGCAAGCCGGCAGAGTCGCGCCCGGCGCATTGCAGCGTCGCTACGCCGAGATCGCCGACGAAACGCAGCACGCAGTCGAGGTACTCCGAAACCGCTTGTCCGACATCGTGTTCCGACCGGAGATATCGCAGGGTGAATAAACCAGAATCACTGAGCCCGGTACACGTGCAACGATCGCGATCGCTGGGTCACACCATGCTTGCGGTCGACGGCGTCCTGGATGGGACGACGTATCTAGTGATTCGCGACGCCGTGGTCAAGGCAGCGCTCGAGGCTCCTGCAGTCCTGTTGATCGACGTCACCGAATTGCACGCTCCTTCGCCATCGGCGTGGTCGGTCTTCACCAGCGCACGGTGGTTGGTGGTGCAGTGGCCCGACGTTCCGATCGCGCTGGTCTGCTCGCACGTCGAAGGCCGACGGATCTTGGCCCGCAACGGGATTGCCCGCTATCTACCGGTGTATGGCAGCGTTGTATCCGCGGCCGATGCCATGGCCTCGAACGTCGGACCGACCCGCCGACGGGTGAGGCAGTCGTGGCCCGCCTCGCCGTCGGCCGTGACGTCGACGCGCAGCTTCGTTTCTCACTGGCTCGAGGCGTGGTCGCTCGGGGAATTCACCGCTACGGCCTGCGTGGTGTCCACCGTGCTCGTCGACAACGTGCTGCGCCACACCGAAAGTGATCCCGACGTGCGCTTGGAGACCGATGGCGTCACCGTGAAGGTCGCCGTCACCGATTGCAACCCCGTACCGGCATGCGTCCACGAAGATGACGAGATCCTCAACAGGCTCACTGAGTTGCAGATCGTCAGAGCGCTGACCAGGGCATGGGGAAACACTCCCACTTCGATGGGGAAGGTGGTGTGGGCGGTCATCGGGCCGGAGCACCGCCTGTAGGCCTGCTCAAGCGGTCGTCACCGGCGCGGGGCGTCCGTCGGAGATCAGTGTCTCGCCAAGGTCATAGTCATCGTCGGCGTTGCAGGTGAGTACTCCGACGGCCTTGCCGTCGGCCTCGTACCAGACGGTGAACCCGCCGTCGTGGTCCATGACCCGGCAGTGCTCGAAGCCGTCACCCCACGCGTGGTACTTGATGGTCGCCTCGCCGATGGTGGACCAGAAGCCCGGTACCGAATGCCAGGTGGACGCGGCACCGGCCGCCTGGCCGCCCGCCACAGTGCCCTGGTCCATGGCGTCCTGCCAGTGCTCGACGGCGAGGTGCCGACCGCTGGCGGTGTTGTAGGCGAATGCGACATCACCTGCGGCGTAGACGTCGGTGGCGGAAGAGCGCATGTCCGCGCCGACGACGATCCGTGAATCCTTGGTGTGCAGACCGGCATTCGCGGCCAGGTCCCCGCGTGGTGTCACCCCGGTGGCAGCCAGCACCAGGTCGCAGTCGATCCACACGCCGTCGTCGAGGCGTACGCGGCCGTCCTCGACTGCGTCCACCGAGGCGCCCGCAACATATCGCACGCCGGCGTCCTGAACCAGTTTCAGTAGCCGTTCGCCCGCCTCGGCGCCGAGCCGCTTTTCCTGGGGCACCCGATCCGGGGCAACCAGTGTGACGGTCACACCGCGCATGGACATCGACGCCGCCGCTTCGCAGCCGATGAATCCGGCGCCGACGACGACCGCCGACTTGGCGCCGATGGCTGCGCTTCGCAATTCCCGCGCGTCGGACAGTGCGCGCAGGGATAGCGCCAACTGACCACCCGGCACCGGTAGTGGCGACGGTGTCGCGCCGCAGGCGAGCACCAGCGAGGCGTAGTGCATTGGTTCACCGTCGACCGTGACGGCGTGGTGCTCTGGGTCGATCTCCTGCACGGTCCGCCCGTGGCGCACCTCGATCGCACGATCGGTGAACCACTCGGGCGGATGCAGCGATACGTCGTCGGTCTCGCCGCGCAGGAAGTCCTTGCTCAGGGGTGGTCGCTCGTACGGCAGGTCGAGATCGGAGGTGAGCATCAGGATCGGCGCGTTGTGATCCTGCTGCCGAAACGATTCCGCGGCGCTGATGCCCGCTGGTCCACTTCCGACGACGACCAAGCCTGCTGTGCTCACGGGGCTGACATACCCGAATTCGACGTCGGCACACTTGGAGATCCACTCGCGGCGTCGGCCATCAAATTTCGGGCCCGTTGCGTTCGCCGTCGCCCAGGTACTCCTTGACGTACTCGACGGGCATGAAGTCGTCGGTGTAGGGAGCCCGGGGAGGCGCGATCTCGTCTAGTCGTTCGTTGATCGCGTGAGCGAGCATGTCGTGCTGAAAGGCCGGAAGCGTCATGGCCCCGTTCAGGTAGGCGTCGACCTCCAGCTCGCTCGCCTCGCCGCCGAGCGCAAAGTAGCGCAGCCACAACTCGCCCACGGTCAGGTGCGACGCATCGTAGGCGTCGTGGAACCTCTCGCTGACGGGGCCCGTCATCGATCCTGTGGTGGGTTGGGGTGGACAGGGGAGGCCACCATGCGTTGCGCCAGCTCACTGAGCGGGATTCTGGTCCGCCGCGCCAGCCAGAGTAACTGCCGATAGGCACGCTCGGAATCGATTCCCTTGCGCGCCATCATCATTCCGCGAGCGGTAGCGATGACGTCCCGGGTTCGCAACGTCTCCTTGAGCTCATCACCGATGCGTTGCGCCGACTGTGCCGTGTGCACGTTTCTCACGAAGATGGCTGCCTGATCGGCGAAGCGGCGCAGCAGATCCTCGGACCGTTCGTCATAGGCTCCAGCGGTCTCCGAGTACACCTTGACCGCACCCCGTGACCCGCCGCCTGCTTCCATGGGAGTGCTGAGCACCGATCGCATACCGAGTTCTGCTGCGTGAGGTGACCATGTCGTCCAACGTCTTTCGACCGAGAGGTCATCGGACCTCACGACGACCGAGGACGCCCACGCCTCAAGGCATGGGCCCTCTTCGAGTTGGTACTGAAGTTGGTCC
>JAOPWT010000447.1 GCA_025965555.1 Mycobacterium sp. | reverse complement strand
TGTCACCACGGTCGCATCGGAGGAAGCTCATCGTCGGACCCAGGTCGCGCTGGCCGGGGAAGTACAGGAAGTCGCTGACGATCATCCCGAGGTTGTCCAGGTACCAGTTCAGTGCCTCGAGGTACCTGGTGCTCTGCAACACCAGGTGGCCGAGTCGCTGGACCCTCGCCGGGATCCGCGGCGGACGTTGAGTCACGTTGGTGCGCAACACCTCACGCGCGAAGTTGAACACGTGTGGAGTCTGGTTCCGAAGCGGTGCCAGGTCGTGGGTGCCCGCGATGACACGGACCGGGATGCCGCTCGGATCGACCAGGTCGACCGCGATGCCGCCGATGGCCTCGGGCAGGGCGCGGGTCGGAGCTCCCACGGCGTCGGCCAGGCTCAGGACGTCGACGTCGTCGTGGGCCGTGAAGGCGAATCCGGCGAACCGCGATCGGCCGCCCTTGCGCACGATCAGACATGGCGCCGAACTGTCGGTGCCGCGCAACTGGAGTTGGTCCTCGGTGCGCAGCACCGTGGCGAATCCGAAGGCGTGCGCAAATGCCTCGGCGCGAACGAGGTCGGGCTTCTCGAACTCCAGCCAGGCGATGTCGTGCACCTTGATCACCGGGTTCCGCGAGCGGCCCCGGTGCTCTCCGCTGCGGGCACCTTGCTCGCTATGCAGGTGTTGGTGTGCGCCTATCGTCTCGCTCATCGCCGCCTCCGGGATCGCTAACTGACGAAATCGTCATATACGAGCTTATCCTCAGTCAAGGGTTCTGACGAATTCCTCAAATATGAGGAGGGCGCTAGGATCAGCCGACCTCGGGAGATGGGAATGGCGATGACGACGCAACCGGTCGATGGGCAGGAGCCGCCGCCGAACCGGTTGGCCCGGCGCAAGCAGCGGACCCGCGCCGCGTTGATCTCAGCGGCCCAGTCCTTCATCGCGGTTGGCAAGCTCAATGTGCCCGTCCTGGAGATCACGCAGGCGGCCGACGTCGGCATGGGCTCGTTCTACAACCACTTCGAGAGCAAGGAAGAGCTGTTCGACGCGGCCCTGAGCGAGGTACTCGACGTGCACGGCGCTCTTCTCGACGAGCTCACGGCGTCGCTCGACGACCCCGCCGAGGCGTTCGCGCGCAGCTTTCGACTGACGGGCCGGTTGTTCCGCAGGCGTCCGCAGGAGAGCAAGGTGCTGTTGTCCAGCGGACTGGCGCTGCTCTCCTCCGAGCGCGGGGTGGCGCCGCGCGCTCGCCGCGACGTCAGGGCCGGTATCGAGGCGGGCAGATTTCACGTCAAGGATCTGAGTCTCGCGATGGCCGTCGTCGGCGGTGCGCTGCTTGGCCTCGGACAACTACTTGACATTGAGCCGGATCGCGACGATGCCGAAGCGGCGGACACGGTCACCGAACACGTTCTGACGCTGCTGGGGATGTCCGCCGACGAGGCGCATCGCATCTGTCAGTTGCCGCTGCCGGACCTCGCGTCGCCGGGGTAAGCGGGGCCCCGCGGCCGGTCGTCGCTCAGCAAGCGGGTCGAGTGCGGCTACAGCGGGATGACGGTCTCGCTGTTGAGGATCTTCCACAGGCGCCGGCATGCCGCGCCGAGGCGCCGCCAGGTGGGGCAGTGCGACATCGCGTCGATCAGTTCCTGGTCGACGACCACGTAGCCGCCGTCCAGTCGGCGCCACCAACCCGCGAGAGACAACTCGATCGCGGCCATCGTGGTGACCCGGCCGTGGGCCAGTGTGTCCAGGACCTCGTCGGCGATGAAGTTAGCACCGGTGGTGTGGGCGAGGTGGTCGACCACGCGGACGTGAACCTCGAGGGAAGCCGGCGACAGAATCGGACGTGCCTTATCGGCGCGCAGCGCCTCGACCTCGAAGAACACCGACCTGTCGTCCATGCCCACACTCTAGCCGCAACATGGTGGTAACACTGAATTTACATTCCGAACAGTTGGTGAACGTCGACTTCAGCCCTTGATGCGGTCGACGATCAGATCGTGCAGCAGCACCGGCTGCTCCTCGGGAATCCAGTGCGAACCGTCCGTGATCTCGAACCGGTAGGGGCCCGTCACGAAGCGTGCGCACAGGGTCGCCCCGCGCCTGCTGAGGGCTGTGTCGTCAGTGCTCCATACGTAAGTCGTTGGCGCAGAGAGCTTTCTGGTGTACTTGGGACTTGCGAACGGCATCGCGCGGTACCAGTTGATGCTCGGCGTCAACGCTCCGCCACCGATGATGTCGGTCTGGACCTGCGCAATCTGCTCGGTCGTCATTCCGGTCCCGCCGAGCATCCGGTTGATCAGGCGGGGGTAGCGGCAGAAGAACTCGGGCAGCCAGGGAATCTGGAAGAGCCCGATGTAGTACGAGCGCAGGAGCTGGCTGCTGATGAGCATCGAGCCGAGAAAGGCCGACGGGTGCGGCACCGACACTGCCGTCAACGTGCGGACGAGGTCGGGGAAGCGCGCCGCCGTGGACCAGGCGACGCCCGCGCCCCAGTCGTGGCCGACCAGGTGCACCGGTGCTCCCGTCGCGTCGATGAGTGCCGCCACATCGGAGACCAGAGCGCTCATCCGGTAGGCGCGGCGGTCGCGTGGCCGGGCGGTAGGCGTGTAACCACGCTGATCGAAGGTCAACGTCCGGTATCCGCTCGCGTTCAGACGTTCGCAGACGGGCTCCCACGCTTCGACGTCTGCGGAAATCCGTGCAGCGGCACGATGATCTCGCCATCGATCGGTCCCTCGTCGGTGACGGGGAATGGGTAGCCACCGTTGGTGAACTCGTGGATGCGGTCAGTCATCGTTCCTCGATTGCGCAGGCGAGAGCAAAGCCATCAACAACGGGATGCGTCCCGCTTCGATCTCCGGATGGGGCAGGACGGTGCGGACGATCGCCGCGCCGTCGAACGTGTTCGTCAGCAAGGCCACGATGGCGGCGAGGGTCCCCTCGGGATACTCGTCAGCCGTCGGGAGCGCCCGCGCCGTGTCGAAGATCCGCGCGCTGTACTCCTTGAGAACGTCCTGCAATGTGCCCCGCAGCTTTTCGTCGGTGCGCGCCGCGATGAGCAGCTCGTAGATCACCACGTTGGTGTCGTTGCCGGTGATGTCCCGCATGGTGTTCAGCACCCCCTCGAGCGCCGGCTGGTTCGGCGGTATCTCGGCGACCTGCTTGGCGAATGTGTCGAGCTGGCGGCGCATCACCTCGTAGGCCGTCGCGGCCATGAAGTCGCCCATGGTGTCGAAGTGCCGGAACAACGCCCCGCCGGACAACCCGGCCCGGCGGGTGATCACGGCCGCCGACGCCCTGGCGTAGCCAACGTCGATGATCGTGGCGATGCTCGCGTCGAGCAGTCGCGCGACGGTCTCCTCGCGGCGCTCCTGCTGGGTCCTGGCCACGTCAGGCGAGCACGGCGACGTCGGCCGTCGGTCGTGTGGCGTTCGACGCGCGCAGGAACCTGCCGGACTTGGCGCTCTGCCCGTATCCCTCGCGGAAATCCCCACTGCGGTAGACCACTTGGCCATTGACGGCCGTGGCCACGACGGTGTCGTCGTTGCGGTTCACCATGCGGCTCAGGCCACCGTAGAACGGAACCTTCTCCTCGTGATAACCGTCGACGGCATCGTCGAGACCGGCCGGATCGACGACGACGAAGTCTGCACTATCGCCCATGCGGAGCCTGCCGGCGTCGAGTCCAAACCAGTCGGCGACCTCGGCGGTGAGGCGATGGACGGCGTGCTCGACGGTGATGAAGGGGCGGCCCGCCCGCTGCGCGACGACGGCGCGCTTGAGCAGTCGGAGGGCGTAGTTGTAGAAGGCCATGTTGCGCAGATGGGCGCCCGCGTCGGAGAACCCCATGTGGACCGTCGGTTCGGTCGCGAGCTTGTCGAGTTGGCGCCGACGGTGGTTGGCGACGGTCGTCGTCCAACGGACGTTGCGCTCGCCGTTCTCTACGAGGACGTCGAGGAACGCGTCCAACGGGTGCAGTCCGCGCTCGTCGGCGATCTTGCCGAAGCTCTTGCCGATCAGCTTCTCGTCGGGGCATTCGACGATCACGGCATCGTGGAAGTCGCGGTGCCACAACGTCGGACCAAGTTTCCTGCGATCGAACTCACGACGGAACTCGCGGCGGTACTCGGTGTCCGCGAGGAGTTCGTTGCGCTCCAGCTGGTCACGCAGGTGCAGCGCCGCGGTGCCTGCGCCGAACTCCTCGAAGACCGGCAGATCGATGCCGTCGGAGTACAACTCGAACGGAACCGGCAGATGCTGAAACCGGACGCTGGCGCCCAGCACGGCGTTCAGTAGACGGGTACCCCTGCCGAAGACGCTGACGGCACCTGGCGCCGCCTTGGAGTCGGCCGACACCAACAGGCTCATTCGAACCCCGTGGCGGCGGCCGAACAGACGGCTGCTCGACAGGAAGAACAGCAGCGCCGTCCACGGCCGCGCGACGTCCGGTGCGCTCTGCAGCATCCGGCGCCGTTTGCGAAGTACCGCAATGAGTTTGCGGCGTTCGCGCCAGGTGGCGAAGGTCGACGGCAGGCCACGGGAGCGGTAGCGGTCACCGTCGAGCTTGTCGATCGCCGAGTCCATGCCGGACATGCCGAGCAGGCCTGCGTCGAGCGCCTCGCCGAGCTTGGTGGCCATCGCGCTCAGTTCGGCCCGCGTCGGCTTCACGGTGTCGTCTGTCGCGCGGCCGAGGCCGAGCACCGAGGTGCGCAGATCCGAATGTCCTACCAGCGAACTGACATTGGGGCCGAGCGGCAGGGCGTCGAGGGCATCGACGTACTCGGCGGCGGTCTTCCAGGTTCTCTTGTCGTTCAGCGCACCCAGGACGAACTCACGCGGCACGGCCTCGACCCGGCTGAACAGGTCGGCGGCATCCTCGTTGTTCGCGTACACCGCGGACAGGGAACAGTTGCCGAGTAGGACGGTCGTCACGCCGTGCCTCACCGACTCGCGCAGACCCGGGTCGAGCAGTACCTCGGCGTCGTAATGGGTGTGCACGTCGATGAACCCGGGCACGATCCACTTGCCCTCTGCGTCGATGACGTCGGGGCAACCGGTCTCGTCGAGCGGCGCCGCGGAGACCGCTGCCACCACGCCATCGCGAATGCCCAGCGTCCTGATGAGTGCAGGAGCACCGGTGCCGTCGAACCACAGGCCGTTGCGAACGATCACGTCGAAGGACACGAGCCGAGCCTACATAAGATTGCGAGTGCTCACAATCTTTCTCCCCCCGATGCGATTTGTGTGCACTTACCCGCGCTCAGCGCGGGTAAGCGCACACAAATCGCGGTGGGGGGCCTAGGCGGCGGCCTCGTCGTCCTCGTCCTGCGGCTGCGAAGCCTTGGTCAGGGTCGTCGGACTGACTGCGGAGGTCGCACGACGTAGCAGGTCACTGGGCTTGAAGTCATTGGGCAGCGACAGCTTGAAGACCTTCTTCCACGCCGACGCCACCTGCTTGGGCAGCGATCCGGTGGTGTAGGTCAGGCCGTAGCGTTCGAACAACTCCTGAACCCTGGGAGCGATCTCCTGGTAGCGATTGCTGGGCAGGTCCGGGAACAGGTGGTGTTCGATCTGGAACGACAGATTGCCCGACATGAAGTGCATCAGCCGACTTCCGGAGATGTTGGCCGAGCCGAGCATCTGGCGCAGGTACCACTCGCCGCGGGTCTCGCCGTCGATCGAGGTCTTCTCGAAGGTCTGCACGCCCTCGGGAAAGTGCCCGCACATGATGACCGAGTGCGTCCAGATGTTGCGCGCCAGATTGGCCGTCAGGTTCGCGGTGATGGTGGTCAGCGCCGACGGTCCGGACAACAGCGGGTGCAGGACGTAGTCCCTAGTGGCCTGCTTGCGGATCTTGGCGAGCACCCTCTTGCCCCTGGCCTGGAACTCCGCCTTGTCGGAACGTCCCTTGAGGTACTTGCCGATCTGGAGGTCGTAGGCCGCGATGCCGTACTCGAACAGGCACGCGTTGATGAAGTTCCACAGCGGCTGGGCGAGGTAGAAGGGCACCCACTTCTGATCCTCGTCGACACGCATGATGCCGTAGCCGAGGTCGTGGTCCTTGCCGAGCACGTTGGTATAGGTGTGGTGAACCTCGTTGTGCGAGTGCTTCCACATCTCCGCGGGAGAGGCGTTGTCCCACTCCCAGGTGGTCGAGTGAATCTTGGAGTCGCGCATCCAGTCCCATTGACCGTGCATGACGTTGTGGCCGATCTCCATGTTCTCGACGATCTTCGAGATCGACAGGCCGATGGTGCCGACGATCCAAGCAGGTGGGAACAGGGAGAACAGCAGAACGGCACGGCTC
>JAOPWT010000541.1 GCA_025965555.1 Mycobacterium sp. | reverse complement strand
CAGCCACCTCGGCGGCCTCGACCTCGTCACCCTCGACCGAACCCAACCCTTCGGTGGACTCGGCGGCGGGCTCCTCCGCGGTCACCTCGGCCACGGCCTCGGCCTCTTCCGCAGCTTCGACCGCAGCTTCGTGGACCTCGGGAGCAGCCTCCTCGGCGGCCTCGACTTCGTCACCTTCGACCGAACCCAATCCTTCGGTGGGCTCGGCGACGGGCTCGTCGGCGGCGACCTCGTCGGCGACGGCCTCGGCGTCTTCCGCTGCTTCGACCGCAGCCTCGTGGACCTCGGGAGCAGCCACCTCGGCGGCCTCGACCTCGTCACCCTCGACCGAACCCAACCCTTCGGTGGACTCGGCGACGGGCTCCTCCGCGGCGGGTTCGTCCGCGGCGACCTCCTCGGCCACGGCCTCGGCCTCTTCGGCGGCCTCGACCTCGTCACCCTCGACCGAACCCGACCCTTCGGCGGCCTCGACTTCGTCACCCTCGACCGAACCCAGCCCGGCTTGCGGCTCGTCAGCTGCCGCACCGACCGCGGCGAATTCCTCGGCCTCGGCGATGTCCTCCGAAGGCGCCGTCGCAACCTGCTCGGCCAGGTCCTCCGCTTCCGCGGCAGCCTCCGACTCGGTATGGGGCGCCACTTCGGCCCTGTCCTCGTCGCCTGCGACCTTCGCGGCGGCGACGACACCCGACGTGGCGGCGACGGCGACGAGCTCTTCGCCAAGGTTGTCGACCAGCGTCTCGTCGGCATCCTTGCCGCGTAGGGTCGCCGGGTCCTCACGCCCCTTCGGCGCGACCATGATGTAGATCACCGCACCGATGAACACGAACGTGGAGGTGAACGAGTTGACCCGAATGCCTGCGATGAGCGTGGCCGTGTCGCTACGCATCAGCTCGACCCAGAACCGGCCGACGCAGTAGCTGGCGACATAGAGCGCGAACAGGCGGCCGTGGCCCAATTTGAATCGGCGGTCTGCCCAGATCAGAAGCGCGAAGATCAGTACGTTCCAGAGCAGTTCGTACAGGAACGTCGGATGGACGACCGCGTATACCTGGCCGGTGGACACGCCGTCGAGCGAGTGCGGACTGACTACGCCGGTGGGATCCAGCCGGTCGTAGATCGTCAAACCCCACGGTAGATCGGTCTCACGACCGTAGAGCTCTTGGTTGAAGTAGTTGCCCAACCGGCCGATGGCCTGTGCCAGGACGATCCCTGGAGCAATCGCATCGCCGAAGGCGGGCAACGGAATACCCCTGCGCCGACAGGCGATCCACGCGCCGACGCCGCCGAGGGCGACGGCACCCCAAATGCCCAGGCCACCATCCCAGATTCTCAGCGCCGCAAGGAATCCCGCACCGTCGGCACCGAAGTATTTCTGCCAGTCGGTCATGACGTGATACAGCCGGCCACCGATCAGGCCGAACGGCACCGCCCAGAGCGCGACGTCGTAGATGACTCCACGCTCGCCGCCACGGGCCTCCCACCGGCGATCGCCGATGACCAAAGCCGCGACGATGCCCGCAATGATGCAGAGCGCGTACGCCCGGATGGGGACGAACCCGAGGTGCCACACCCCCTGCGATGGACTCGGAATGTAGGCCAGAACCGTTGTAGTCACGCTGAAACCCTCTGTCGCACGCCCTCGGCGAGTTCCTCGGTCAATGCCCTGACTGCCGGTATGCCGTGACTCAGCGCCGTCACCAGCGCGGAGCCGACGATGACGCCATCGGCGTAGGAGCCGATCTGCGCAGCCTGCTCACGCGAACGTACCCCCAGTCCGACTCCGACCGGGATGTCCGACACCTCGCGGACGCGCCGCACCAACTCTGGTGCCGCATCGGACACCGCGTCGCGGGCACCCGTGACGCCCATCGTCGAAGCGGCGTATACGAACCCGCGCGAGGCCGCGGTCGTAGCGGCAAGGCGTTCCGGTGTCGACGAGGGTGCCACCAGAAAGATCCGGTCCAGCCCGTGCTCGTCGGACACCCGAATCCACTCGTCGGCCTCGTCGGGAATGAGGTCCGGCGTGATCAAGCCGAGGCCGCCCGCGGACGCGAGGTCGCGCGCGAACGCCTCGACGCCCCAACGCAGAACGGGGTTCCAGTACGTCATTACGACGGCGCTGCCGCCTGCATTGCTGATGGCCTCAACCGCGGCCAGGGCATCGCGCACGCGCACGCCACCCTGCAGCGCCACCTCGGTGGCAGCGGCGATGGTGGGGCCGTCCATCCCTGGATCGGAGTAGGCGACGCCCACTTCAATGATGTCGCAACCTGATTCGACCATGGCTGTCATCGCAGAGATCGACGTCGCGACGTCGGGGAAGCCCGTCGGGAGGTAGCCGATGAGCGCTGAGCGGTTATCGGCGCGGCACGCCGAGAAGACACTCGACAGACCGCGTGCCGTCATGGCGACGTCTCCTCGTCGAACAGGCCGAACCACTTCGCGGCGGTTTCGACGTCCTTGTCGCCTCGGCCGGACAGATTCACCACGATGATCGAGCCGGGTCCGAGCTCGGCGCCGAGCTTGAGGGCGCCGGCCACGGCATGGGCGGATTCGATCGCCGGAATGATGCCCTCCATGCGGGACAGCAGCGAGAACGCGTCCATCGCTTCGGTATCAGTGATCGGGAGATACTCGGCGCGCCCGGTGTCCTTGAGGTAAGCGTGCTCGGGCCCAACGCCCGGGTAGTCGAGACCCGCTGAAATGGAATGCGATTCGATCGTTTGACCGTCCTCGTCCTGCAGCAGGTAGGAGAACGAGCCCTGGAACGCGCCGGGCGAGCCGCCCGTGAAGGTGGCCGCGTGACGGCCCGTCTCCACGCCGTCGCCTGCGGCCTCGTAGCCGACGAGTCGGACGCCGGGATCGTCGATGAAGGCATGGAACACTCCGATCGCGTTCGATCCGCCGCCGATGCACGCCGTCACCGCGTCGGGCAGACGACCGGCCTGATCCCGAATCTGGGCCCGCGCCTCCATGCCGATCACGCGCTGGAAGTCGCGCACCATGGTCGGGAACGGGTGCGGCCCAGCCGCTGTGCCGAAGCAGTAATACGTGTCGTCGGCGTGAGCGACCCAGTCCCGGAACGTCTCGTTGATCGCGTCCTTCAACGTCTTGGAGCCCGATTCGACGGACACCACCGCGGCGCCCAGCAGCCGCATCCGGGCCACGTTGAGTGCCTGACGGGCAGTGTCGACGGCGCCCATGTAGATCACGCACGTCAGACCGAGAAGTGCGCACGCCGTCGCGGTCGCCACGCCGTGCTGGCCCGCGCCGGTCTCGGCGATGATGCGCGTCTTGCCCATCTGCTTGGCGAGCAGTGCCTGTCCGAGGACGTTGTTGATCTTGTGAGAACCCGTGTGGTTCAGGTCTTCCCGCTTGAGGAACAGCCGGGCTCCGCCCGCGTACTGGCTGAGCCGGGCCGCCTCGTACAGCGGGGAGGGACGGCCCGTGTAGTGCCGCTGAAGGCGGTCGAGTTCGTCGAGGAAGGTCTGGTCGGTCCTGGCCTTCTCGTAGGCTGCGGTGACCTCTTCGATGACGGCCATGAGGGCCTCGGGAACCAACCTCCCACCGTAGGTACCGAAGTGGCCCTTGGCGTCGGGGTCGTGCTTCGTCGGTTCGGCTACGGCTGCGCTGGAACGCGGCAGCTCCGGGCCTGCGAGATCTCCCACTATCTCAGCGCGAAGGTTTCGGGCAGGACGGGTGCGTGCCTGCGGTGACCAGGTCGGCGACGGCGCTGCGCGGGTCACCACTGGTGACCAGACCCTCCCCGACGAGAACGGCATCGGCCCCTGCCCCCGCGTAGGCGAGCAGGTCCGCGGTACCCCGGACGCCGGACTCGGCGATGCGGATCACCTTGGACGGCAGCCCCGGTGCGATCCGCGCGAAGCAGTCCCGATCGACCTCCAGAGTCTTGAGATCGCGTGCGTTGACCCCGATTACGCGAGCGCCGGCCTGCAATGCACGGTCGGCCTCCTCCTCGGTGTGGACCTCGACGAGCGCGGTCATGCCAAGGGATTCGGTGCGATCGATCATCGACGCCAGCGCCGACTGCTCGAGCGCCGCAACGATCAGGAGCAGCATGTCTGCACCGTGGGCGCGGGCCTCGTGGATCTGGTACGGCCCGATGATGAAGTCCTTGCGCAACACGGGAATCGTCACCACGGCACGGACGGCGTCGAGGTCGTCGAGCGAGCCGTGGAACCGGCGCTCCTCGGTCAGAACGCTGATGACCCTGGCTCCGCCGTCCTGGTATGCGCGAGCCAGCTTCGCCGGATCCGAGATGGTGGCGAGCTCGCCGCGCGATGGACTGGCGCGCTTGACCTCGGCGATGACGCCGATGCCGTCTGCACGCAGTGCGGCAAGCACGTCGAGCGCGGGACGGGCGTCCTTGGCCTTCTGCTTGATGTCGATGAAGCTGACAAGGGCCTCGC
>JAOPWT010000521.1 GCA_025965555.1 Mycobacterium sp. | reverse complement strand
CCCATACACGGCGATGTGCAGGTAGCCGAACCGGAAGGACCGCTCGCGGTGGGCGTGCAGGAGGTCGGCGGCAGGCACGGCGAAGTAGATCCACCACATGCCGAAGGTCAGCCCGGTACCGGCGACGGCGAGTATCACGGCATCGGGCGTCCACCCGTGTTCGGTCACGACCGCTCCCAGGGAGGCCACCGTGCCGACGACGCCCTCGCCGAGCGCGATGATCGCCAGCAGTCCGTACCGCTCGGCAATGTGGTGGGCGTGCCAGGGCGTGCCCCCCTTGCGGGTCTCCGCCAGCCACGGGCCCACCATCTCCGCGATGCCCAGCAATGCGAACACGACGAGCCCGACCGGAACGGACAGGGGCAGAAAGATCGAGGCGATCCAGCCGATCTGAACGATGGTGATGACCGTCGCGTAGGTCAGGCTGGCCGAGCGGCGCGCCGGATCCTGCCGTGCGGCTCGCAGCCATTGCGTGACCATGGCGACCCGCATCACGACGTAACCCGCGACCATGAGGGCGTTGTCGAGGTGCCCGCCGTGCTCGATCGAGGCGTAGAACGGCGGGATGCCCAGTGCCAGGATGAGCACGCCGACCATCTGCACCATCGTCAGGACGCGGTAGATCCAGTCATCGGTGTCGTAGGCCGAGGCGAACCAGGTGAAGTTGATCCACGCCCAGCAGGTCGCGAACGTCGCGAACAGGAACGCCGTCAGTCCGACACCAACGTGATCGGCCGCGAGCATGTGGGCCAACTCCGAAGCGGCGACACCGAAGGCGATGACGAAGGTCAGATCGAACAGCAACTCCAGGGGTGTGGCGACCCGATGTCGTTCGTGCGGATCTCGGCCTGCCATCCGCCGGACACGGTGTGCGGGTACGACGATGCTCGTCGAGGGCTCTGATTCGTTCATCCGATGAGATCCCTTCCCACGGCAGCAGACCGTAGGAGAATAGACGCTGGTAGCACTACATTCACGGCCATGGCAGGCACGAAGAGGTTGGTCATCGGTGCGAGCGGCTTCCTTGGCTCGCACGTCACCCGTCAGCTCGTCGCACGCGGTGACGCGGTGCGGGTCCTGCTCCGCACGACCAGCTCCATCAAGGCGATCGACGACCTGACCGTCGAACGCCACTACGGCGACGTCTTCGACGACGACGCGCTGAGGGCCGCGATGGAAGGCGTCGACGACGTCTTCTACTGCGTCGTCGACGCAAGGGCATGGCTGCGTGACCCCGCTGCCCTGTTCCGCACCAACGTCGAAGGGCTGCAACATGTTCTGCGCGCCGCGGTCGACGCGGATCTTCACCGGTTCGTCTTCACCAGCAGCATCGGCACCATCGGCATCCCCTCCGACGACCGTCCCGCGACGGAGGACGCCGCCATGAACTGGGCCGACAGGGGCGGCGGCTACATCCAGTCGCGGGTGGCCGCCGAGAACCTGGTGCTCGAGTACGCGGCCGAACGTGGCCTTCCCGCCGTGGCGATGTGCGTCGCCAACACCTACGGGCCCGGCGACTATGCACCCACCCCGCACGGTGGGCTGCTTGCCGCTGCCGCCAGGGGCAGGATGCCCGTCTACCTGAAGGACACGGCCAGCGAGGTCGTCGGCATCGAGGATGCGGCGGCGGCACTGCTGCTGGCCGCGGAGAAGGGCCGCAACGGCGAGCGGTACATCGTCTCCGAGCGCTTCATGACCGCGCACGACCTCTACGGTGCGGCGGCCGCCGCGGGAGGCGTGCAACCACCCCGCTACGGCATCCCGCTGGGTGTGGCGTCGGCGCTGGGCCGGGTCGGCGACCTGGCGGCTACCGTACTGCGCCGCGACATGGCGCTGTCGAGCCTGAGCATCCGGCTGATGCACATCATGCCGCCCATGGACCACGGCAAGGCCGAGCGCGAACTCGGCTGGCAGCCCCAACCGATCCACGACTCGATTCAGCGGGCAGTGGACTGGTACCGCGACCATCGGGACCGCTTGCACGCCGCGGACGCGTGACGACCGCCGTTGAGATTGACTTCACGGTCGCGATCCGGCGGGCGCGACCCGTCAGACCCTGGTGGTGACCGGTTCGCCTGCGGGTCCCGGCGGCGGAGGCACCCGCATGGCTGCTCGCGAACGGACGATCTGCGGCCACCAGAACCACTTGCCCATGAGGGCGGCGATCGCGGGAGTCATGAAGGACCGCACGACCAGGGTGTCGAACAGGAGCCCCAGCGCGATGGTGGTGCCCACCTGACCCATGACCTTCAGGTCGCTGAAGGCGAACGTCGCCATGGTCGCGGCGAACACGAGTCCCGCCGACGTCACCACCGATCCGGTACCGGCCATCGAGCGGATGATGCCGGTCTTCAGCCCCCCGCCGAGTTCCTCCTTGAACCTGGAAACGAGCAACAGGTTGTAATCCGAACCCACCGCCAACAGCAGGATGACCGACATCGCCAGCACCATCCAGTGCAGTTCGAGGCCCAGCAGGTGTTGCCAGAGCAGCACCGACAACCCGAACGACGCGCCGAGCGACAGCAGTACCGTGCCGACGATCACCGCCGCCGCCACCACACTGCGGGTGATGATCAACATGATGATGAAAATGAGTGTGACGGCCGATATTCCGGCGATCAACAGGTCGTAGAACGAGCCGTCGCGCATGTCCTTGTAGGTGGCGGCGGTGCCGGCGAGGTAGATCGTGGAGCCCTCCAGCGGCGTGCCCTTGATCGCTTCCTTGGCGGCCTGCTTGATGGCATCGATGTGCGAGATGCCCTCGACGGTCGCCGGATCGCCCTCGTGGCTGATGATGAACCGCACCGAGGGCCCGTCGGGCGAGATGAAGTTCTTCATCCCCCGCTTGAAGTCCTTGTTGTTGAAGATCTCCGGCGGTAGGTAGAAGGTGTCGTCATTCCTCGAGGCGTCGAACGCATCACCCATCGCAGTGGCGTTGTCCTGCATCGCCGCCATCTGATCCTGCATGCCCTTTTGGGTCTGGTACGTCGTCAGCAGCATCTGCTTCACCGACTTCAGCTGTTCGAGCTGAGGTCGCAGCGACGCCGCCAGCTGCGGCGTGAGCGCATCCAGTTTCTGGGTGTCGGTGACCAGTCCGCCGATCTGATCACTCAGCTCGTCGATGCCGTCCAACGTGTCGAAGATGCCCCGCCCCGCCGTGCACAGCGGGATGTCGTCGCAGTGCGGCTCCCAGTAGAGGTAGGCGCGCAACGGCCGGAACCAGTCGTCGAAGTCCGCGATGTGGTCACGAAGCTCGTAGACGGTGTTCGTCAGGTCCGTGATCTTGATGGTCATGTCGTGGATGTTTGCGCTGAGCTCATCCATCAGTGCCAGCATGTGCGTCAGGGTGTCGATCATGGTCTGCATGTCGTTCGCCTGTTTGAGCATGTTGGCGTACGAATCCTGCTGATACTTCTCGTTCATCTTCGACGAGGTGCCCTGCATGCTGATCTGGAACGGGATGGTGCTGTGCTTGATCGGCTTGCCGTCGGGCCTGGTGATCGTCTGGACCCGCGAGATGCCCGGCGTGTGGAAGATCGCCTTGGCGATCTTGTCGATCACCAGGAAGTCCGCCGACGTGCGCAGGTCGTGGTCGCTCTGGATCATCAACAGTTCGGGATTCATCCTGGCTGAGTTGAAATGCCGGTCGGCCACTTCGTATCCCACGTTGGCCGGGATGTCTTCGGGTAGGTACTTGCGCGCGTCGTAGCTCGTCTTGTAGCTGGGCAGGGCGAGCAGTCCGACCAGCGCCAGCGCGATCGTGCCAACGAGGACGGGGCCGGGCCAGCGCACGACCAGGGTGCCGATGCGCCGCCAGCCGCGGGACCGGATGGCCCGCTTCGGTTCGAAGCGTCCGAAGCGACTGCCGATCACGATCACCGCGGGCCCCAGCGTCAGCGCGGCGACCACGGCGACGAGGGTGCCGACCGCGCAGGGCACACCCATGGTCTGGAAGTACGGCAGCCGCGTGAAGCTCAGACACAGCATGGCGCCTGCGATGGTCAGGCCGGACCCCAGCACCACGTGAGCAGTCCCGTGGAACATGGTGTAGTACGAGACTTCCCGGTCCTCGCCGTCTCCGCGGGCCTCCTGGTAGCGGCCGATGAGGAAGATCGCGTAGTCCGTGCCCGCGGCGATCACCATGAGGGTCAGCAGGCTTGTCGCGAACGTGGAGAGCCCGATCACCTCGTAATAACCGAGCACCGCCACGATCCCGCGGGCCGCGCCCAGCTCCATGAAGACCATGACCAAGATCAAGATCATCGTGATCACCGACCGGAAGACGAGCACCAGCATCACCGCGATCACCACCAGCGTGATGATCGTGACCATGATGATGCTCTTGTCACCGGCCGAGTGTTGATCCGAGATCAGCGGCGCGCCTCCGGTGACATACGCCTTCACGCCGGGCGGGGCCGGTGTCTGGTCCACGATGGTGCGGATCGCCGTGACGGAGTCGTTGGCCAGCGTCTCGCCCATGTTGCCGTGCAGGTAGACCTGTACGTAGGCGGACTTGCCGTCGTTGCTCTGCGCACCCGACGCGGTCAGCGGATCGCCCCAGAAGTCCGAGATGTGCTCGACGTGGGCGGTGTCCGCTTCGAACTTCTTGATCAGCTGGTCGTAGTACTGATGAGCATCGGCCCCAAGCGGCTGCTCACCTTCGAGGATGACCATCGCGGCGCTGTCGGACTTGAACTCGTCGAAGGTCCTGCCGATCTTCTCCATCGACACCGCCGATGGCGCGTCCTTGGCGTTCATCGACACCGTGTGCGCCTCGCCGACCTTCTCCAACGACGGTACGGCGACGTTGGAGATGACCGTCAGCGCAAGCCAGCCGATGACGATCAGCGGAGCGAAGACACGGATGAAGCGAGCAATCTTCGAGGGCTCAAGGCGCGTGTCACTCATTCGAGATCACCAAGCCCCTCTCGATTACACCGACACCATCGGCCCGACTGAGGCCACTCAACGAGCAGAACCTCGCGCGTAATATATGTAGGCCGTCAAAGCTTCTCTGTCAATTTCGCGCGACGGGATCACGCCACCGTGGCAGCGACGCCAGCCCCGAACTTTTGCGTAGTGGACTACGCGTGCTCCCGTGCCGCGCCCGCTCCACGATGTACCTGTGAACGAAGACGGATCGGCGGCACGGCCGTGACCGCGGTGTTGGCCGCGTGCGTGGTTCTCGGCGCGGCACTGATCGGGTGCGCGCTGCACGATCTCCAAACGTGGCTGGAACGCTGGGACTACGACCGTCACGCCAACGACTGACCCGTCGACGCGTGCGCGCCTACCGTGGTCGAGATTGTCGCGATCGACAGTGCAGTTGGCGCTAGCGTGAACGGATGCATGCGAAGCCGGAACCCGCCGCGGTCGGGGTGGTGCTGGCCGCGGGCATCGGCACGCGCGTCGGCGCGGATGGCAACAAGGCGTATCTGCCGCTGGCCGGGCGCGCCATGGTGACGTGGTCGGTGGAGGCGGTCGCCAGGTCGGCGAGCATCGCCCGCACCGTTCTGGTGTTCCGGCGGGGCGAACGCGACCTGGCCACCCGCACCCTCGCCGCCGAACTTCCCCATACGGCAGTCGAACTCGTCGAAGGGGGCGACACCCGCCACGGTTCCGAGGCGAATGTCCTTCGCCATCTGGCGCCCGACATCGAATCCGGAGCCATCGACGTGGTGCTCATCCACGACGCCGCCCGTCCACTCGCCGGGCCGACGATCATGGACACGGCCTTGATGACGGCGCGCGCGTTCGGCGGCGCCATCCCGGTGCTGCCCGCCAACCACATCGTGAAAACCGGTGCCGACGGCCAACTCTCACCCGCCGACGGCACTCTCGTTCGGGTCCAGACCCCGCAGGCGTTTCGCGCTGAGCCTCTGCTCTACGCATATCGACTTGCCGAGGGCGGCAGCTTCGAGGGAACCGACACGGCGTCGTGCGTGCAGAACTTCACGGACGTCGAGGTCCGTACCTTTCCCGGCGCGACAACCAATCTCAAGGTGACCTTCGCATCAGACGTTCAGCTCGCGGAGCGCCTCCTGCAGGACAGGATCAGTCGGAACGGCACGCAATGATCGCGTCCAGCAGGTGGGCATCGCGCGGCAACTCGACGTGAAAGGCGTTGGCGTCGCCCACTACGGTGCCGATGTCGAAGCCCGCTCGCAGCGCCGCCTCGAACTCGTCGACGTCAGCCGGTCCCGACACGGGTGACGCCGAAACCAGCTGCCACAGCACGGATGCGGTGAAGCCGCGCGGATACTGCGCGGTCTGCAGTCCGGAGCGGTCCACGGTGCTGAGCACCGAGCCGAGGTGGTCGACGGTCTTGACGGTGTCGGTGACGGGCAGGGTGGGCACCACCACGTCGTGCCCGTCACCTAGCGCGGTGAGTACCCTTTCGGCGACCTCGCGGGGCGACAGCGGAAACCGGTGGTCGCAGACGAGAACCGACGCTGACGTATGAGGCTCGGCGCCAAGGTGTTCCAGGGCCGCCCTGACGACCTGATACCGCGAACCGGGCGCACCGGCGACCGCGACCGCCGTTCCAAGGCCCGCCGCACGCAGACAGTCCCGTGCGCCGTCCGCCAGTGCGGGCGCCGTCGCGACGACGATGCGTTCCTCGGGCACCGCGGTCAGGGCCGACCGCACGACGCGCACCAGCGGCGCCTCACCGCCCACCAGCGTGCTGGCAGCTGGGAAGTCGTCCGAATGCGTCAGCGGCACGATCGCGTACGGTTCCATCGTCGAGACAGTAGCTGCGATCAGCGGAACCGGCGGAGGTACGCCTCCCAGTTCCAGTCGGCGAGGAACTGTTCGGCAGCCTCGTGACCCTTGAGGTACTGCGCCTCCACCTCATTCTCGCTGATGTCGAAGTCCAGGAAGCCGACGTCGGTCGAGTCAACGCGGATCGCGCGCGCGTCGACCCACGGCTGATTCAGATACGCCTGATCCCGGCCGACCAGCACGGTGGTGATGACGTCCTCCAGTAGGTGTGGGGCTCCCAGCAGGCGGAGTGCGGCGAGTGCCGGGATCACCTTGTCGTTGCCGTGGGGCAGGTTCGGAAGCAGCGTGATGCCGAAACTCGGCCAGCGCGGCATCTCGCCGTCCGTCCGGTCCAGTGAGTCGATGGGGAAGTTCGACAGCAGCCCGCCGTCGACCAACGTGGAGGTGAGGCCGGCGGTGCTGGTCAGCGACACCGGCCGGAAGAAGAATGGGATGGACATCGATGCGCGCACGGCGTCGGCGACCAGCTGCTCGTCGGGGTCGAGGCCGAAGACCCTGCGGTAGTCCCACGGCAGGCGCACCAGCTGACCGGTGGTGACGTCGGCGACGGTCACCACGAGCCGGTATCGCTGCTCCGGCGGCAACTCGTCGTCGTCGAGGGCGAGATCGCCGAAGGTGACCACGCCGAGGTCGGCCAGCTGCCTGCGGACCCACTCGCGTGCGTAGTCGCCCTTGTAGATCCCGGACCCGCGCAGCAGCGCCAACGATGGGCCGACCAGCGGCACCCTCTCCACCGGGCCGGGATCGAGGAACTTGCGGTAATCCAGTTGCAGCGCAAGTTCTTTGACCTGCGCACCCGTCATCGCCCCAGTGTGTGCCGCGGCGGCGACGATGGCCCCGACGATTGACCCGGCAGAGGTGCCGGAGATCCGTTGCGGTTCGTAGCCCGCATCCAGGAGCGCCACGACGGCACCCACCAGGCCGACGCCCTTGACGCCGCCTCCCGACAGCACCAGGTCGGCGCGCTTGAGTCCAGTCACGCCA
>JAOPWT010000507.1 GCA_025965555.1 Mycobacterium sp. | reverse complement strand
ATGATCGTGTTGAGGATGATCATCGGCACGTTGATGGTCTGCCCGGAGCCCGGTGCACGGAACTCGAAGCGGTAGCCGGTGAAGGCGAACGGGCTGGTGCGGTTGCAGTCGCCAGGATCGGTCGGCAGGATCGGCAGCGTGTCGACGCCGATGATCATGCTGCCCTTGCCCGTTGACGACGTGGCCGCACCCTTGGCGATCTGCTCGAAGACGTCGGCGAGCAGGTCACCGAGGAAGATCGAGATGATCGCGGGCGGGGCCTCGTTGGCGCCGAGGCGGTGATCGTTGGTGGCCGAGGCCACCGAGACCCGCAGCAGGCCTGCGAACTTGTGCACGGCACGGATGACCGCGGCGCAGAACACCAGGAACTGCGCGTTCTCGTGCGGGGTGTCGCCCGGCACCAGCAGGCTGCCGAACTGCGCGTTGCCCAGCGAGAAGTTGACGTGCTTACCCGAGCCGTTGACGCCGGCGAACGGCTTCTCGTGGAACAGGCACTCCATGCCGTGCTTCTTGGCGATGGTCTTGAACGTGGTCATCAGCAGCTGCTGGTGATCGGCGGCGATGTTGGCCCGCTCGAACATCGGCGCGATCTCGAACTGGCCGGGCGCAACCTCGTTGTGGCGGGTCTTGGCCGGGATGCCGAGTTTGAACAGCTCGCGCTCGGTGTCCATCATGAAGCCCAGCACCCGGTCGGGGATGGCGCCGAAGTAGTGGTCGTCGAACTCCTGGCCCTTGGGCGGCTTGGCGCCGAACAGGGTGCGGCCTGCGTTGATCAGGTCGGGACGGGCCAGGAAGAAGTGCCGGTCGATCAGGAAGTACTCCTGCTCGGGTCCGCAGAAGGACACGATGTGGTCGAAGTCCTCGTGCCCGAACAGCTTCAGGATGCGCTCCGCCTGGGCGCCCATGGCCTGCTGGCTGCGCAGCAGCGGGGTCTTGTAGTCGAGCGCCTCACCGGTCATCGAGACGAAGACGGTCGGGATGCACAGCGTGTTGCCGTTCGGGTTCTCCAGGATGTAGGCCGGGCTGGTGACGTCCCAGCCGGTGTAGCCGCGCGCTTCGAACGTGCTGCGCAGGCCACCGGAGGGGAAGCTGGAGGCGTCGGGTTCACCCTGGATCAGGGTCTTGCCCGCGAACTCGGCCAGGGTCTGGCCGTCGCCGACGGGTTCGAGGAAGCTGTCGTGCTTCTCGGCGGTCAGACCGGTCATCGGGTAGAAGACGTGCGCGTAGTGCGTCGCGCCCTTCGACAGTGCCCAGTCCTTCATGACCGAGGCGACGGAGTCGGCGACGGCCGGGTCCAACTTGGCGCCCTTTTCAATGGTCGCGACGACGGACTTGTAGACCGCCTTGGGCAGCCGCAGCCGCATCTCGGCCAAGGTGAAGACGTTGGCACCGAAGATTTCGCCGGGCGCCTCGGTCGGGTCGAAGCTGATCGCTGGAGGCACGTAGGCCTCGACACTGGTGATCGCCTGCAGACGGGCAGCATTTCCGCTCAATTGAGTTCCTATCAAAGCGTGAGTCCGCAACTGGTTCGCGGACTAGACCGGCCCACCCTAGAAACGACGTGTTCCAGGACTGTTACGCACGCGTCACCGACAGAATGCGGGTACTGAGAACTCTGTCTGCCTGCGAGTGTGGGCCCTATGGCGGCGTGATGACGGCATTCCATCCACAGCACTCACGGTCGGCGGTGACTTCTGTGGAGTCCGTTCCAACCGCAGCCACCAGAGCGGCATCGTTGTACGCAGCTACGAACTACGCGCCGACGAGGTGATGCACATCCGCGGCATGCGTTTGACGACGCCCGCACGCACGGCCTTCGACATCAAGCCGGCGGACATCCAGGCGACAGCCGACGCCTGGCCGGGCGCCCGCGGTGTGCGACGGCTGACATCGCTTCTCGGACTGGTCGACGGCGGTGCGGAGTCCCCACGGGAAACCCGGTTACGCCTCGTTCTGGTGAACGCGGAGCTACCGAAGCCGGAGACGCAGATCGAGTTTCAGGACACGTGGGGGCGTGTGCGCGTCCGCGCGGACATGGGTTGGCGGGAGTGGAAGGTCGCCGTCGAGTACGACGGTCTGCAGCACTGGACCGACGCGAAGCAGCGGTCGTGGGACATCGAGCGCATTGCCTTGCTCGAGGCATCGGGGTGGACGGTGATCCGGGTCAGCGCCGAGATGTTGTCGCGGCCACACGTGATCGTCCGACGCGTCGTGGCCAAGCTACGTGCTGCTGGATGTCCGATCTGACGGCGCCGACTGTATGCCTCGTGGCGAAACTATTACCGCTGCTCGCCATGCGGCTCACACTCGACAGGACGGGTACCCCCGCGGGCATGAGGCTGCGTCTGGCATTACTGGCAACGATCGTCCTGCTTGCCGGCTGCGGGTCAGCGCCACCGACGTCTACTTCCACCCCAACCACTACCGGCCTCCTTGCGAGCGGCGCGCCCACCGAGGGCATCCGCCCGCCTGCGGACGATCTGCCACCACCCGCCGAACCGGGCCGGGCGCCAGCGCCGGACGGCACTCCACCCGGCCGTATCGTGCCCGTCGGTGACGCACCAGAAGGAGTGGTCGTCGATGCGGTGACCCGTACCGTCGCCGTCGCCAAGCGCAATCCCAACGAACTGGTGCTGATCAACGCCGACACGGGCGACGTCACCAAGCGCGTCGCGCTGCCCGGCTTCGTCCGCCACCTCCAACTCGCCAAGCCCGGCGGCCCCGTCCTGGTGCCCGTCGAGAGCGCCAATGCCCTCGTTCGCGTCGACCTCCCGGGAGGCGCCGCGGAACCGCAGATCGTCACCGGCACCGTCCCGCACGACGCATCCGAGGCGCCGAACGGGACCGTGTTCGTGGCCAATGAGCATGGTGGCACCGTGACCGCCATCCGCGGTGACGATATCGTCAAGGATTTCACCGACAGCGTCCAACCCGCAGGCCTGGCTCCCGTCGGTAATTCGATGGGGCTGCTGGACGTGCGCAAGAACGACCTGACGATCTACGACGCCGACAAGCTCACCATCGTCGGCTCCACGCCCGCCGGGGCCGGGCCCACCCATCTTGTCGCCGACAAGCACGGTCGGCTCATCGCCGCCGACACGCGAGGCAATGCCGTGCGGGTCTTCACCACCGAGCCGAAGGAGGTGGCCAGCGTGGCCCAAGCCGGCGCGCCCTACGGCATTGCCTACGACGCGGTGCGCGACCGGCTGTGGGTGGCCTCGTCGGGCACCAACGAGGTGATCGGTTACGACATGGCGACCGACGCCCCGCGGGAGGTCGCTCGGGTGGCGACGGTGCAGAACCCGTACACCCTCGGCGTCGACGCGACCTCGGGTCGGCTCTTCATCGCAGGCGTCTCCGCCGGGGTGGTTCAGGTCGTGCAGCCGTGACCGGCGTCGGCATACGCTGGACTCATGTCCACCCGGCACCATCCCGATCAAGACGTAAACGCCAGCTATGACGAGCACGCCGCGGTGGTGTCCGGAGCCGAGCACGAGGCGGCGGGTGTCAAGGCGGTGATGGTGTCGCTGCACCGCGGTCTGGAGCAGATGGGGCCGGTGCGCACGGCGGCGGCGCTGTCACGGCTGAACCAGAGACACGGGTTCGACTGCCCCGGTTGCGCGTGGCCAGAGGAGCCGGGCGGACGCAAGGTCGCCGAGTTCTGCGAGAACGGCGCCAAGGCCGTCGCCGAGGAAGCCACCAGGCGCCGCGTGGCTCCCGAGTTCTTCGAACGACATTCGGTGAGCGATCTGGCAGGCCAACCCGAGTACTGGTTGTCCCAGCAGGGCAGGATCACCCATCCGATGGTGCTGGCCGACGGCGATACCCACTACCGGCCGATCGAGTGGGACGACGCCTACCGCCTCATCGCCGAACACCTCAACGCGCTCGCCAGCCCCGACGAGGCGTGCTTCTACACCTCCGGCCGCACCAGCAACGAGGCCGCGTTCCTGTACCAGCTGCTGGTGCGCAGCTACGGCACGAACAACCTGCCGGATCGCTCGAACATGTGCCACGAGTCCTCGGGCACGGCGCTGACGGATTCCATCGGCATCGGCAAGGGTTCGGTGACCGTCGAGGACGTCGCACACGCCGACTGCATCGTGATCGCGGGTCAGAACCCTGGCACCAACCATCCCCGAATGCTGTCGATCCTGGAGAAGGCAAAAGCCAACGGCGCCATGATCATTGCCGTCAACCCGCTGCCAGAGGCGGGGCTGATGCGGTTCAAGGATCCGCAGAAGGTGAGCGGCGTCGTCGGGCACGGGGTCGCCATCGCCGACGAGTTCGTCCAGATCCGCATCGGCGGTGACATGGCTCTCTTCGCGGGACTCGGCCGGCTGCTGTTGGAGGCCGAGGACCGAGCACCGGGCACCGTACTCGACCGGGACTTCATCGCTGCCCATTGCGCAGGCTTCGACGAGTACGAGAAACGAACGCGCACCGTTGATCTGGACACCGTGGCCGAAGCGACCGGCATCGACCGAGAGCAACTCGAGCGCGTCGCGGCCATGCTGATCGCCTCGAAGCGGACGGTGTTCTGCTGGGCGATGGGCCTGACTCAGCACCGGCACGCGGTGGCCACCATCGGCGAGGCCACCAATCTGCTCCTGATGCGCGGCATGATCGGCAAGCCCGGCGCGGGAGTGTGCCCGGTGCGCGGACATTCGAACGTCCAGGGCGACCGGACGATGGGCATCTGGGAGAAGATGCCCGATGACTTCCTCGCCGCCCTCGACGCCCGCTTCGGCATCACCAGTCCCCGCAAGCACGGGCACGACACCGTCGATGCGATCCGGGCGATGCGCGACGGCGACGCGAAGGTGTTCATCGGCATGGGTGGCAACTTCGCGTCTGCCACGCCCGACACCGACGTCACCGAGACCGCGCTGCGCAGTTGTGCACTCACGGTGCAGATCTCGACCAAGCTCAACCGCAGTCACGTGGTCCACGGCCGCACCGCACTCATCCTCCCGACGCTCGGCCGCACCGACCGGGACATCCGGGCGAGCGGCAAGCAACTCGTCTCCGTCGAGGACTCGATGTCGATGGTGCATCTGTCGCGCGGCAGCCTCACTCCGCCGAGCGAGCACCTGCGCAGCGAGGTCGCCATCGTCTGCGAACTGGCGAGAACGCTTCTCGGCGATGATCATCCGGTGCCCTGGGAGTCGTTCAAGGGTGACTACGATCGGGTCCGCGACGCCATCGCCGACGTCGTACCTGGCTGCACCGACTACAACACCCGGGTCCGCCAGCCCGACGGGTTCCAGCTGCCCCACCCGCCGCGGGACTCCCGCGAGTTTCCCACCACCACGGGCAAGGCCAACTTCGCGGTGTACCCGCTGGAGTGGGTGCCGGTGCCACCCGGACGGCTGGTGCTGCAGACGCTGCGCAGCCATGACCAGTACAACACCACGGTCTACGGTCTCGACGATCGCTATCGCGGTGTGAAGGGTGGCCGTCGGGTGGTGTTCGTCAACCCCGCCGACATCGCCTCCCTCGGTCTGGCCGACGCGATGCGGGTCGACCTCATCTCCGAGTTCACCGACGCGGCAGGCAATCTCGAGGAACGACGCGCCAAGGACTTCCTCGTCGTGCCCTACTCCACCCCGGTGGGCAACGCGGCGTCCTACTACCCGGAAACCAACCCGCTGGTGCCACTGGACCACACGGCCGTCAGGTCGAACACACCGGTCTCCAAGGCGGTCGTCGTCCGACTCGAGCATGCGCATGGGTAGGGTGACCGCCCGCCGCAGGGCCAGCCACCTGACGGCCGACACCGTCACCACCAGGCCGGAGACGCTCGCCGTCGAGGAGCCGATGGAGATCCGCATCAACGGCACCGCGATTACCGTGACGATGCGCACGCCCGGCTCCGATGTCGAACTGGCACAAGGATTCCTGCTCACCGAGGGTGTGATCGGCCAGCGCGACGACATCGCCAGGGTCCAGTACTGCCGCGGCGCGGACGAGGATGGCGTCAACTCCTACAACGTGCTCGACGTGAGCCTGGCACCGAACGTCGTGATGCCCGACGTGGACGTGACCCGCAACTTCTACACCACGTCGTCCTGCGGCGTCTGCGGCAAGGGCTCGATCGACGCCATCCGGCTGATCAGCCGCCACTCCCCCGGCGACGACCCCACCGTCGTCGCGACGGAGACGTTGTCCGCCATGCCCGATCAACTCCGCAGCGCCCAGCGGATCTTCGCCACCACCGGCGGTCTGCACGGCGCCGCGTTGTTCGACGCGGACGGCACGATGCTGGTCGTCCGCGAGGACATCGGACGCCACAACGCCGTCGACAAGGTCATCGGCTGGGCACTGGAGAACGACCGTATCCCGTTGACGGGGACCGTCCTGCTGGTCAGCGGACGCGCGTCGTTCGAGCTGACGCAGAAGGCCGTGATGGCAGGCATCCCCGTGCTCGCGGCGGTATCGGCCCCGTCATCGCTTGCCGTCGACCTGGCCGGTCAGGCCGGCTTGACGCTCGTCGCGTTCCTGCGCGGCGACTCCATGAACGTGTACACCCGCCCGGACCGCGTCAAGCACTGACCAAAATCTTCTGCCTGCGATCTCCACCCGATCTCCACACAACCTCCAAGCTGGACCACCCCTCGTCGCGAAACATCGACTCCTGTCGATGCACGTACGAAAACGACGAGGGAGCCATCACCATGGCAGAGATTCTGATCGCCGCATGCCCACCCGTCGGACACGTCGCCCCGCTGCTCAACGTGGCGCGCGGGCTCGTGGTTCGGGGACACGAAGTCACCTTTCTCACTTCGGCGCGGCACGCCGACAAGGTGCGCGCCACCGGGTCGACGCCGCACCCGCTGCCCTACGGCGCCGACTACGACGACTCCTCGTTCGATGCCGACCTGCCGGGTCGTGCCGAGACGTCGGGCGTCGCGCGGCTCAACTTCGACGTCAAGCACGTCTTCGTGCGACCGCTGCCCCACCAGGCCGCCGCACTGGACGAGCTGATCGCCGCGAGGCAGTTCGACGCGATCCTCGCCGACGCCTTCCTCCTCGGCATCCTGCCGATGCTGCTGGGTGATCCCGCTGCCAGGCCTCCGGTGCTGACCTACACGACGACACCGCTGTTCCTGTCCAGTCGGGACACCGCGCCCGGCGGCACCGGCATCCTTCCCGCGTCGGGCGCCCTGGGCCGGCTGCGCAACCGTGCACTGAACGTCGTGGCGCAGAAGGTGCTGCTGCGTGCCTCGCACCAGGCCGCCGACACGATGCTGCAAGCGCTGAGCCTGCCGAAACTGCCTGTCTTCGTGCTGGATTCGGCGGTCATGGCTGACCGGCTGATCGTCCCGACCATCCCGGAGTTCGAGTACCACCGCGGCGACCTTCCCGACCACGTGCGGTTCGTCGGCGCCGTCAGTCCCGAACCCGCGAACGGCTTCGTCGCACCGTCGTGGTGGAACGAGTTGTCGGCCGACCGTCCCGTCGTCCACGTCACGCAGGGCACCATCGACAATGCAGACCTGGGCAGGCTGATCGAGCCGACCATCGAGGCGCTCGCGGAGCGCAGCGTGGAGGCGCGTCATGCCTGAAGAACTGTGCCTGCCGCTCATCGTCGCGGCCTTCCTGTTGTGGTACCTGGCGCGTGGGCTGCGGCAGGCGCAATCCGAGCGGGCACACGCGCCGACTCTCATCTGGCGCCAGGCGTGGGCGTCAGGGTGGTCGGATTGGATTGAGCTGCGTGGCGTTTCGTCTTCCACCGACTACGCCACCATCCTTACCGCGATCCGCAATGAAGCTCACCGTGGCGTCACCGCAGTTCAGTTCGCCACCGTCGCGCAATCGGCAGGCGCACCGGACCACACCCTGCGGGTTTTGTTCATGTCCGCAGTACGCGAGCCCGAGCACCATCGCGCCCACGAAATCACGCGCTGCTGAGACGAGGGGCCGTGGCAGAAATCCTCATCGCGACACCGTCTCCCACCGGGCACGTCGGCCCGATGCTCAGCATCTCCCACGATCTGGTGGCTCGCGGCAACCGCGTCACCGTCATCACGGGCGCGGTCAACGCCGAAGCCGTCCGCGCCGCAGGCGCCGAACTGCATCCGCTGCCTGCGAACGCCGATCTCGACGATGCCCAGTTCGACCCGGTCGCCCGTGGCAACACCTCGGCCATCGCGGCACTCAACCCGGCGATCATTCGAATGTACTTGGCGCCCATGGCACGTCAGCCGCCGAACTGTCCACCGCGATGGCCCGAAGGCGGTTCGACGCCATCATCGTCGACCACGCATTCTTCGGAGTGGTCCCGTTCCTGCTCGGCGATCGCGCCGGTCGTGCGCCGGCGGTGCTGTACTACGCGCCGACACCGCTGATGCTGTCCAGCCGGGACACTGCGCCGCCCGGAATGGGCCTGCCACCGCGCGCCGGCACGATCGGGCGGCTGCGCAATCGCGCCCTGAATCTGTTCTCCCACGAGGTGGTGCTTCGGCAGTCGCATCGGGCGGCCAATGCGACGCTGAAGTCGATGGGGCTGACTCGACTGCCGGTGTTCCTCCTCGACGTCGGCGTGCTCGCGGACCGCTTGCTCGTGCCGACGGTGCCGACCTTCGAGTATCCGCGCAGCGACCTGGCATCGAACGTCCGATTCGTCGGACCGGTGCGCCCGTCGTCTCACGAATACGTGCGTCCCGCCTGGTGGCCCGAGCTGGACGGCGACCGGCCCGTCGTCCACGTCACCCAGGGCACCGTCGACAACGAGGATCCAACCCGACTGATCGAACCGACGATCGAGGCGCTCGCCGGCGACGACGTGATCGTCGTCGCCACCACGGGCGGACGGCCCGTCACGGGCGTCATGGCCGCTCCGCCCGCCAACACCCTTGTTGCCGAATACATTCCGCATGAGATTTGCTGCCGAAGGTCGACGCCATGGTCACCAACGGTGGCTACGGGGATGTGCAGCGTGCGGTGTCGACGGGCGTGCCGCTGGTCGTCGCAGGCAGCACCGTGGCCGAACGGGAGGTCGCGGCCCGCGTCGCCTGGGCTGGCGCGGGCATCGACCTCAAGACGGGCACCCCCACTCCGGCGACGATCCGCCGCGCGGTGCATCAGGTGCTGGGCGGCGGGAACTACCTTGACCGCGCCCGCGAACTGGAGGCGGACTTCGCGAGGAGGGACGGCATCGCCGAGATCGCCGCGCTCGTCGACGAAGTGATCGGTGAACGCCGACTCCGCGCCCGTGCGCACCCGTCACATCTGTGATCCCCTGAGGTATGACCAGAGACGAGATCACGAACGAGATCATCGCGGCCCGACTCGCCAAGGGTTTCACATGGCAGGAGCTCGCCGACGCAATCGACCGTCCGGTCGTGTGGACCACGGCGGCGCTGCTCGGCCAGCACCCCATCCCGCCCGCGATGAGCAGCGTTCTGGTCGAGATGCTCGGCCTCGACGATGCCGCGGTGCCGGTGCTCGCCGCCGTGCCGATGCGCGGCGGACTGCCGACCGCGGTGCCCACCGACCCGACGATCTACCGGTTCTACGAGGCGCTGTCGGTGTACGGCGGAGCCATCAAGGAGTTGATCCACGAACAGTTCGGGGACGGCATCATGAGCGCCATCAACTTCAGCGTGGACATCCAGAAGAAGCCCCACCCCGGCGGCGACCGCGTGGTGGTGACGCTGGACGGGAAGTTCCTCCCCTACGAGTGGAACAAGGCTTCGGAGCAGTGACGAGAATGCACTGAGGGTCGTGAATCCCGTGGATTCACGACCCTCTGTGCGATCTCGAAAAGGCTAGGCGCTCTTGTCGCGACGCTCGGTGCGCGACGGCTTGCGCGGCACGATCGTCGGCAACACGTTGTCCTCGACGGTCTCCTTGGTCACGACGACCTTGGCCACGTCGTCGCGGCTGGGGATGTCGTACATCACCGGCAGCAGGACTTCTTCCATGATGGCGCGCAGTCCGCGGGCGCCGGTGCCACGGTGGATGGCCTGATCGGCGATCGCCTCCAGGGCATCACCGGTGAACTCGAGTTCCACGCCATCCATCTCGAACAGCCGGTTGTACTGCTTGACCAACGCGTTCTTCGGCTCGGACAGAATCGTGACGAGGGATTCCTTGTCCAGGTTGGTCACCGATGCCACGACCGGCAGGCGGCCGATGAACTCTGGGATGAGGCCGAACTTGATCAGGTCCTCGGGCATGACCTCAGCGAAGTGGTCCTGGGTGTCGATTTCGGCCTTGCTGCGTACCTCTGCACCGAAGCCGAGGCCACGCTTGCCGACCCGGTCGGAGACGATCTTCTCGAGACCCGCGAACGCACCAGCCACGATGAACAGCACGTTGGTGGTGTCGATCTGGATGAATTCCTGATGCGGGTGCTTGCGACCGCCCTGCGGCGGGACGGAGGCCTGCGTGCCCTCGAGGATCTTCAGCAGCGCCTGCTGGACACCCTCACCGGAGACGTCACGCGTGATCGACGGGTTCTCGCTCTTGCGGGCGATCTTGTCGACCTCGTCGATGTAGATGATGCCGGTCTCGGCGCGCTTGACGTCGTAGTCGGCCGCCTGGATCAGCTTGAGCAGAATGTTCTCGACGTCTTCACCGACGTAGCCGGCCTCGGTCAGCGCGGTGGCGTCGGCGATTGCGAACGGAACGTTGAGCATCTTGGCCAGCGTCTGCGCCAGATAGGTCTTGCCGCAGCCGGTGGGGCCGAGCATCAAGATGTTGGACTTGGCCAACTCGACGGGCTCGGCACGCGAGTCGCGCGATTTCTCCTGCGCCTGGATGCGCTTGTAGTGGTTGTAGACGGCGACGGCCAGCGTTCGCTTGGCGGTGTCCTGTCCGATGACGTAACCCTCGAGGAATTCGCGAATCTCGGCGGGCTTGGGCAGCTCGTCGAGTTTGACGTCGTCGGCGTCGGCGAGCTCCTCTTCGATGATCTCGTTGCAGAGGTCGATGCACTCGTCGCAGATGTACACACCGGGTCCCGCGATGAGCTTCTTGACTTGCTTCTGGCTCTTTCCGCAGAATGAGCACTTCAGCAGGTCACCGCCGTCTCCGATACGCGCCATTGTCCTGCGGCCCTACTTTCCTGATCGCCGTCGGTATGTCTCGGTTTGGTGGACCACCTCGGGTGGTGCTCCCGACGCTACCCGTATGTTCCGGCACCTTGCGACCGATAAAGCCGAATAGCGCCGTTGATATTTGCTTGCGTTGATGGAGAACATATCCCCTGCCATCGCCAGTAACCCTCCGGAACGCGCCCCACGCCGTTGGCGTGTCGTCGTCGCAACCGTTCCGAGACCACGACACCGACGCTGGGCCGAGCAACCGGGCGGTTACTGGGTCAGGCCGGCTGAGCAGACAGTTTGCGGTACTCCAGGACCGTGTCGATGATCCCGTAGTTCTTGGCTTCCGCCGCGGTGAGGATCTTGTCGCGGTCGGTGTCCTTGCGGATGACCGCGGCGTCCTTGCCGGTGTGGCGGGCCAGCGTGGTGTCCATCAGCGTGCGCATGCGCTCGATCTCGGCGGCCTGGATCTCCAGATCGGAGACCTGTCCCTGGATCGCACCGCCGACCGCGGGCTGATGGATCAGCACACGGGCGTTGGGCAACGCGAGCCGCTTGCCAGGCGTGCCCGCGGCGAGCAGGACGGCGGCTGCCGATGCGGCCTGGCCGAGGCACACGGTCTGGATGTCGGCACGCACGTACTGCATGGTGTCGTAGATCGCCATCAGCGACGTGAACGAGCCACCGGGCGAATTGATGTACATGGTGATGTCGCGATCGGGATCGAGGGACTCCAGCACCAACAGCTGCGCCATGATGTCGTTCGCCGACGCGTCGTCGACCTGAACGCCGAGGAAGATGATGCGTTCCTCGAACAGCTTGTTGTAGGGGTTGGACTCCTTGACACCGAAGCTCGAGTGCTCGATGAACGACGGAAGGATGTAGCGCGCCTGAGGCTGAGTCATGAGGCACTCCCGTTGAAGTTGGCGTGGGTGATGATGTGGTCGACGAACCCGTACTCCAACGCCTCGGGTGCGGTGAACCAACGGTCGCGATCGGCGTCGGTCTCGATGCGCTCGAGCGTCTGACCGGTGAACTCGGAGTTGAGCCGGTTCATTTCCTTCTTGGTGAGGGCGAACTGCTCGGCCTGGATCGCGATGTCGGCCGCGCTGCCGCCGATGCCCGCACTCGGCTGGTGCATCATGATGCGCGCGTGCGGCAGCGCATAGCGCTTGCCCCTGGTGCCTGCGGCGAGCAGGAACTCACCCATCGACGCGGCGAGACCCATGGCGTAGGTCGCGACGTCGCACGGCGCGAGCACCATCGTGTCGTAGATCGCCATGCCGGCCGTCACCGATCCGCCAGGCGAGTTGATGTAGAGGTTGATGTCCTTGGCGGGGTCCTCGGCGGCCAGCAGCAGAATCTGCGCGCAGAGCCGGTTGGCGATGTCGTCGTCGACCTGGGTTCCCAAGAAGATGATCCGCTCGGCCAGCAACCGCTCATAGACGGAGTCGATGAGGTTGAGCCCCGACGCGCCCGAACGCATGTCAGTCACGGCTGGAATACCTGCTTTCTCGAGTTTGCGTACTCGTTCACTGACACTAACCAAACCTGCGCGGCGAGCACTCCCCGACGGGCGAGCGTTCGCTCACAGCGTCACTTGGCCTCGTCGGCCTCGTCCTCGTCAGGGGCTTCATCATTGGCGTCGTCAGCGGCTTCGTCAGCGGCTTCGTCGATCTCGTCGCTCTCGGCGATCTCGGCGATCTCGGCTTCATCGGCTTCGGCCTCGGGCGGCGTGGACGGTCCGAAGAACTCCGTCGTGTCGACCTCGTTGCCCTCGGAATCGGTGACGGTCGCGCCGTGCACCACCGCGGCGATGGTCAGCCCACGGCGGACGTCGGCGAACATGGCGGGCAGCTGATTGTTCTGCTGGAGAACCTGTAGGAGCTGCTGCGGCTCGATGCCGTACTGCCGCGACATCAGCACCAGCCGCTCGGTGAGATCGTTCTGGCCGACCTGGATGTCGAGGTGGTCGGCGATGGCATCCATCAACAGCTGGGTCTTGACGGCCTTCTCCGCATTGGAGCGGTTGTCGGCGTCGAACTCCTCGCGTGTCCTGCCTTCCGCGACGAGCGCCTCCTCGAACTTGGCCTCGTCGTGGTCGAGGCCGTGGATCGCGTTGTGCACGGTGTCGTCGACCTGGGCCTGCACGATGGCCTCGGGCAGAGGCACCTCGACCTGCTCGAGCAGGGTCTCCAGCGCCTTGTCGCGGATCTGCTCGGCCTGGCCGATGCGCTTGGTCTGACGCACCTGATCGGCGAGGCTCTGCCTGAGCTCGTCGATGGTGTCGAATTCGCTTGCTAGTTGCGCAAACTCGTCGTCGGGCTCGGGCAGCTCGCGTTCCTTGACCGAGACGACCTTGACCGTGACCTCGGCTTCGTCGCCGGCGTGCTCGCCCGCGACGAGCGTGGTGGTGAACACCTTGCTCTCGCCGGCCTTGAGGCCCTTGATCGCGTCGTCGAGGCCCTCGATGAGATTGCCCGACCCGATCTCGTGCGACAGCCCCTCGGTCTTGGCTTCCTCGACGTCCTTGCCGTCGACTGTCGCCGACAGGTCGATGGACACGAAGTCGCCGTCCTGAGCGGCGCGCTCGACACCGGTGAGCGTGCCGAAGCGGGCGCGCAGGTTCTGCAGTTCGGTGTCGACCTCCTCGTCGGACACCTCGATGGGGTCCACCGTGAACGTGAGCGTGGACAGTTCGGGCAGGGCGATCTCCGGCCGGACGTCGACCTCGGCGGTGAACGTCAGGTCGCCGCCGTACTCCTTGCTGGTGACCTCGATCTCGGGCTGCCCGAGCGGCTGCACGTCCGAGCTCGCGACGGCCTCGGTGTAGCGGGCGGGGACTGCCTCGCCGACGACCTGGTCCAGCATCGCCTGTTTGTCGATGCGCGACTCAAGCAGCTTCACGGGCACCTTGCCCGGGCGGAATCCGGGCATCCGGATGGTCCTGGCCAGCTCCTTGAACGCCGAATCGAAGTCCGGCTGCAATTCCGTGAAGGGCACCTCCACGTTGATGCGAACCCTGGTCGGGCTCAACTTCTCGACGGTGCTCTTCACGGCGTTGCTCCTTGCATGTCTGTGTCTTCGTCGACGGGTGTCGTCTATCCGGTCGGGGTGACAGGATTTGAACCTGCGGCCTTCCGCTCCCAAAGCGGATGCGCTACCAAGCTGCGCTACACCCCGTGCTTCACTGCCGTCGGAATACTACGGGCTGACCTCGCGACGACATCAATTGGATTTGAATACGTCGGCGCCGGTACAGTCTCTCCGGTGCAGTGCCAACGCGGGCGTAGCTCAATGGTAGAGCCCTAGTCTTCCAAACTAGCTACGCGGGTTCGATTCCCGTCGCCCGCTCCACCGAAGCCCCTGGTAGGGGTGTCACCGCAGGTCGAGCGCTTATTCGAGACGTTGGGCAGGTACCGCGTCCGTACTGCCAGTTGCGGCTGTTGGGCACCGTCTGCCTCAGCGTTGGTTGCCTCTGGCTCGACCCTGCCAATGGGTCGCAGTTTGTCTGACGCTTCGTACGCATCGAGGATCTGGTCCATAGCCCGCCGAGCGTGGGGCTTCCACTCCACCAATTCCTTCGAGCCGCGATCTAGTACCGCCACGAAGAAGTCGATCAGTTCGACAATTTTGCCTACGGCAGCCACCGAGTTAGAGGCGCGGAACGCTACGAAGTGCCAGTCCACGCCGACATCTACATCATCCCGGTATCCCGGGTTTCTGAAGCGATTGCCTGGGTGCACCGCCCAGTCTCGAAACTTGAAGATTTCCTGCACACGCTTGCGTGGGCTCCCGTCGCCCAAAACATGCGGCGTCGTTGTTGGGGTCGGTCCCCGACATGGATAAGTGCGACGTGCTCGCGGCCAAGCTCGCCGACTGCGTATGCGCGCCGAGGCGTTTTAGTCGGGATACCGGACCGCCACCAGCTCGACCTGCTGTGGTCCCTGCGGCGTCTCGAATGTCACGACGTCCCCTGGTTGGTGGCCTGCCAGGGCGAGCCCCATCGGGCTGTCCGGCGCCAACGCGTGCTCGTCCACGACCGGCACATCACCGACGATCGCGACCACCCGCAGGTGAACGGGCTCCTCATCCGGGAAGCGCACCGTCACCTCGGTGCCGTCCGGCAGCGCGCCCGGCACCTCGGACTCGGGTGGCCCACCGTGCAGATGCCAGTTGAGTTCGGCGATCTGGTCGTCGATCGCGGTCAGCTCGTCGGCGAGGCCAATCTGGTCCGCCGCATCGGCGTCGACGAGGTCGCCGACCGTATCCCGGATGCTGTCGAGGTCGGCCGCCACGCGCTCGCGCCGCCGCTTCAGTTTTTCCAGCTCGGCCTCGAGAAGGGCGAGCTCGTCCGGCGTCAGCGTCGCCGCCCGGCTGTGCTTGCTCACGACCCCGCGCCCGCGCTCGACCCCGGGTGGCGGATGGTGTCGCGCCGCAGCTGACGGTTGCTCTTGGGTTCACGCTCCGTCTTGTGCCGATCGATCTGAGTGATCAGGTCCCTCTTGGCTTCGGCGAGAGCCCGCATGAGATCCCGGTCATATCCAACCGCCACGAGCGGCGGGCCGCCCGGCAGAAACGCGCGGAGCGTTACGCGCTGTTCTTTGCCGCCACGCTCGCGCACGGACACGTCGACTTCGACCTCGCTCGGGTCCCACCTGGCCAGGTGCGGACCCAGCGCGGACAGCTCTTCGAGGACCTGCTCGCGTTCTTGTTCCTTGAACCCGGCGCCCAGACGAAACGAGCGCTCATCGAGACGGTCCCGCCGCGCGTTGTCGGTGCTACTCATGCCTATGAGCATTAGGCACAAACGACGTGGACCGCTTCCCCTCCTCAGGCCCGATCTCAGGGTGGATCGTAGGCCTGCGAGGACATGGCGCACGGGTCAGGCCTTGGCCAGCTGCTTCTGCTTGTACAGGAGCGCCCACTCCTTGCGCGGCCGGATCGACACGTCGACATCGGTGGCCATCGCCCGCTAGCGTTACCTCTTGGCTCCAGGGACATGAAGTAGACGACCTCCACCTTGACGTCCACGATGCGCTCGGTGGTGGTGCCGCCGATGGCATTCTTCTTCGCCAAGTCACACAACTGGTCACCGTCGATTAAGTCGTCTCTTCTCGCCCTGACCGGCCATCGCACCACGGAAGTCGCGCACGGCGGGTGCACCGACGCTGC
>JAOPWT010000437.1 GCA_025965555.1 Mycobacterium sp. | reverse complement strand
CGACCGCTTCCACCCGGATGAGCGCCTCGCCGGGCTTGCGCTCGGGAACCGCGACCTCTTCGAGTCGGTAGTCGTTCGGTCCGTGACAGACGACGGCCTGCATCTTCTCCGGAATCTGATCGGGCATTGCGAAGCTCCTTTACCTGTGGCTCCGGTCACAGTATCGACATGCTGCACATTTGTCCAGAACGAATGTTCAAAGGAATTTTTCCCAGAACATATGCTCAGCGCCGCTTCAATGCCATACTGCCTCTATGCCTCGGTCGGCCCCGCACACGCCGATGAACCAGCTCGGTGACGCTGCCTCCCAGGACGGTGAGGGCAGCCACTTTCCGGCATCGCTGCTGTACACCGCGGCGCGGTTGTACTACGAGGACGAAGCCACCCAGGCCGAGGTCGCCGAGCAGCTCGGCACCAGTCGCGCCACGGTGAGCAGACTGCTGTCGGAGGCAAAGCGGCAGGGAATCGTCAGAATCGAGGTGGTCCCGCCCGCCGAGGCGCGCCCTGGCGATCTGGCCGACCGGCTGGCCAGAGCGCTGAACCTGACGTCGGTGTACCTCAGTCCGCCACTGCCCGCCCCTGGTCCTGGCCGGACGCTCGTCGACGTGATGGGCCGCGCGCTCGCACCGGCGGTCGGCCGCGCGCTCGGTGAAGCAGGCCTGCTGCCGGGCGACGTCCTGCTGGTGTCGTCGGGGCGCACGGTGTACGAAGTCGCGCAGTTCGAGCTCGCTCCGTTGCCTGGCGTCGTGGTCGCCCCGACTGTCGGCGGCAACGACCAGCCCGAGGAGTGGTATCAGACGAATGAGATCACCCGCCTTGTCGCCAATCGCGTTGGCGGGCGGGCGAATTACCTCTTCGCCCCGGCGCTGCCCGGTGTCGAGCTGTACCAGTCGCTGCTGAACGATCCGAGCATCCAGAAGGTGCTGCACCTCTGGCCGCGTGCGCGGTGCGCGCTGATGGGTGTCGGCGCGCCGCCCCTGACCCGATCCGACATTCCGCGATTCGTCCCTACCGGCTCCACGTCGCTACGGGCCGCGGTTGGGGACGTGTGCTCCCGCTTCTACGACCGCGACGGTGCTCCCGTCGACTTCGAGGACGGCGAGCGGCTGATCGCGCTGGAACTCGATGCGCTGCGCCACATTCCGGTGACGATCGCCGTTGCCGTCGGCAAGGAGAAGGTGGACTCCATCATCGCGGGCGCACGCGGCGGCTACTTCAACCACCTCGTCACCGACCCCGTGACGGCCACCGCCATCCTCACCGGCTCAACGCTGCAGAAGTAGGCACGGCGACCGTCGGCACGGCCGGGGCCCCGGCTAGTCCCGTCCGCCGAGCTTCCCGAGGTCGTGTATCACGTCCCTGGTGGCCGGATACAGCTCGCGCCATAGGCCGTACAGCTCGTCGTAGCGCAGGCGGTTGGCGGGGTTGGGAGTGATCTCCCTTTCGATCTTGGCCCAATCCGTCTCCGGTGCAACCAGATTCACCCCCATCGCGGCCATCAGCGCGTCACCGTAGCTGGCGCCGATCGCCTGCTCTGGCACCAGTTGCGGGCGTCCGGTGATGTCGCTGACCGCCTGCGCCCAGATGGGGCTGCGCAACCCACCACCGACGGCCACCGTCCGTCGTCCGGTGTGCGCGTCGTCGAACATCTCGAGAATCTGCCTGATGCCGAAGCCGATTCCCTCGTAGGCCGCGCGAAAGAGATGTCCGCGACCGTGGCGCAGCGTCAGCCCCGCGAAGAGCCCGCGTGCGTTGGGGTCGAAAACGGGAGTCCGCTCCCCCGCCAGATACGGCAGCGCGATCAGTCCTTCGCTGCCCGCGGGGACCGCCAACGCCTCCGCCATCAGGGTGTCCAACGACGCGCCACCGGTGATCGTCTGGAGCCAGCCGATCATGCTCCCGGCAGTCGACGTGCCCGCGGCCAGCGCCAGCGATCCGCGCTCGATGCCCGCCGTCGTCCAGAGCGCGGGATCGCTGTGGTATTCCTCGATGATCTGGACCAGAAACATCGTCGAGCCGTACATCAGCATCTGATCGCCGGGATTGCGGATGCCCACCGAGAAGGCCTCCGAGTAGGCGTCGACCGTGCCTGCCACCACCGGGGTGCCCTTCGGGATGCCGGTGGCCTTGGCGGCCTCGGCATGCACGGTGCCCACCACTTCGTTGGGCCAGACCAGCCGGGGCAGCGGCAGATGCCCGCAGATCCGCTTCGCCCATTCGGTGTTCCAGTCGAATTCGCTCGTCACGTACAGGGGGTCGCACTGGCTCGCGGTGTGGTGATCGAGAACGTATTCGCCCGTCAACTTGGCGGCGACGTACGAGTTCGATCCGTACCAACCGGTGGCCCGCGCGAAGACTTCGGGCTCGTGTCGCCGCACCCATTCGAGCTTGGGCCCGACCGCTTGGCTGGACAGCAGCGTGCCCGCCCGCTCGAGGATGGTGTCGGCGCCGAATTCCTCGTTCAGCGACTGGATTTCGGCCGTCGCCCTGGTATCCACGCCGTAGAGGATCGCGGGCCTCAGCGGCGTCAGCTCGTCGTCGCACAGCACCAGGCACGGACCAACGCCACTGACGCACATGGCGGCGATGCGCGACCCCGGCGGCGTCTCGGCCGCGAGACGAGTGCTGATCTCGCAGACCTCGCGCCACCACATCGACTCGGCGTCGACCTCCGCCCACCCTGGGCGCGGCAGGCTCATCGCGTGCGAGATCGTCGTCGACGCGAGGACGACACCGGCGGTGTCCACCAGAACGCCCTTGGAGCTCCCGGTGCCCATGTCGATTCCGAGAAGCAGGTCCACGGCGCAACCCTACGTCCCCCCGGACAGCGATTCGGCGCGGTGACCCGCACTGCCGCGGATCACCGCGCCGAAGTCGCGGGGGTTGTGCGTAAGCGAACTAGCCCTTGCGGGTCTTGACCGCCTCGGTGAGCTGCGGGGTGACCTTGAACAGGTCGCCCACGATGCCGTAGTCGGCGATCTCGAAGATCGGGGCTTCCTCGTCCTTGTTCACGGCGATGATCGTCTTGGACGTCTGCATGCCCGCACGATGCTGGATCGCGCCGGAGATGCCGAGGGCGATGTACAGCAGCGGCGAGACGGTCTTACCCGTCTGACCGACCTGGAACTGACCCTCGTAGAAGCCGGAGTCGACGGCCGCACGGGACGCGCCGACGGCGGCACCGAACGCGTCGGCGAGCTCCTCGACTACGTTGAAGTTCTCCTTGCTGCCGACGCCGCGGCCACCCGCGACGACGATCTTGGCCTCGGTCAGCTCCGGACGCGCGCTCTTCTGAGCCGGCTGACGCGACGTGATCTTGGTGGCGTTCTCCGCGGGAGCGGGCACCTCGACGGTGACGAGTTCGCCCGCGCCCGCGATCGGCTCGGCCTCGACGGCGCCCGGACGCAGGGCGATGACGGGAGCGTCGCCCTCGGCCTTCGCCTCGGTGGTGTACGCCCCACCGAAGATCGAGTGAATGCCGATGGGGCCCTCCTTGACGCCGATCACGTCGATGAGCACACCGGAGCCGGTCTCTGCCGCGACCCGACCCGCGATCTCCTTGCCCTCGGCGCTGGCCACCACCAGCACGGCGACCGGGGACGCCGACTCGACCAGCGCGTTGAGCACGTCCACCTTGGGGGTGACGAGGTACCGCTCGACGACGTCGGACTCGGCCGCGTAGATCTTGGCCGCGCCAGCCGCCTTCAGACCCTCGGTCAGTTTCTCGGCCGTGCCGGGGGCACCTATGACCACCGCGGACGGTTCGCCCAGTGCGCGGGCCGCGGTGATGAGCTCCGCGGTGACGGTCTTCAAATTGCCTTCAGCGTGCTCAGCGAGCACGAGTACTTCTGCCATTGCCTCTTAGTCGCTCTCTACGAAAAGTGTGGGGTGGGGTTGGGTCGACGCTCAGAGGAGTTTCTGCGCCACGAGGTACTCGGCGATCTGCTTGCCGCCCTCGCCCTCGTCGGTGACCTTCTCGCCTGCCGTCTTCGGCGGCTTCGGAGTGGCCGACACCACGGTCGACGCGGCATTGGCGCCGCCGACCTCATCGCTCTCGACGCCGATCCCGGCCAACGTGAGGCTCTCGACGGGCTTCTTCTTGGCCGCCATGATGCCCTTGAACGAAGGGAACCGAGCGTCCTCGACGATCTTCTCGCTGATGCTGACGATCGCGGGCAAACTTGCCTCGAGCCCGAACACGCCGTCGTCGGTTTCGCGTTCGCCGGTGACCTTGCCGTCGGCGATGTCGATGCTGCGCATCGCCGTCAGCTGCGGCAGCCCCAGGAACTGCGCGAGGATGGCGGGAACCGCGCCTCCGACGCCATCGCTGGTCTCATTGCCCGCGATGACCACGCCGATGTCCTCGATCTGACCGAGTGACCGGGCCAGCGCCCAGGACGTCTGGACGATGTCGGAGCCGGCCAGTCCGTCGTCCATCAGGTGGTAGGCCGAGTCCGCGCCCATCGACAGCGCGCGGCGGATCGCGGTCTCCGCGCTCGCGGGTCCGGCGGTCAGGACGACCACCTTGTAGTCGGCGTCGGCGTGCTTCTCCTTGAGCTGCAGCGCGACCTCGACGGCCTTCTCGTTGATCTCGTCCAGCACCGGATCGCTGCCCGCCCGATCAAGGGTCCAGTCACCGTCTTTGAGATGCCGGTCCTCGTAATCAGGAACCTGTTTGATCAGGACCACGATGTTCGTCATGAGTGTGGTTCGTCCTCCTCGATGAGGCCTAAGCCGGCCTGCCCATATCACGATTCATGCAACAGCCATCATGTTACTAGCCAGTAACTTGAGGTGGCACGCAGGAACACCATAGCTGGTGTTGTCTAACCTTCTGCCCGCCCCATCACTGTCTCAACCGTTCGTGGACGAGTGACAATCGCCATAGCTGGGTTAGCCTGCGTTGGCAATGAGCGCATTTTCCTATCCTGAGCCGTCCGAAGACGACCTCCCCCTGACCGGAGAACGCACCGTCCCCGGATTGGCCGAGGAGAACTACTGGTTCCGCCGCCACGAGGTGGTCTACCAGCGGTTGATGGACCGTTGCGCGGGGCGCGACGTGCTCGAGGCCGGCTCCGGTGAGGGCTACGGCGCCGATCTGATCGCCAACGTCGCCCGTCAGGTCATCGGGCTCGACTACGACGACTCCGCGGTCGCCCACGTCCGGGCCCGCTACCCCCGCGTGGACATGCGTCATGGCAATCTGGCCCAGCTGCCGCTCGACGACGGTGCCGTCGACGTGGTCGTCAACTTCCAGGTCATCGAGCACCTATGGGACCAAGGACAATTCGTCGACGAGTGCGCTCGCGTACTCCGGCCGTCGGGGGTCTTGCTGATGTCGACGCCCAACCGCATCACGTTCTCCCCCGGGCGCGACACCCCCATCAACCCGTTCCACACCCGCGAGCTGAATGCGGCCGAGCTCACCGAACTGCTCACCGGCTCGGGCTTTCGGGTCGAGGCCATGCTCGGGGTGTTCCACGGTGCAAGGCTGCGCGAGCTCGATGCCAAACATGGGGGCTCGATCATCGAAGCGCAGATCACCCGCGCCCTGGCGAGCGCACCGTGGGCCGCCGACCTGCTGGCCGACGTCGAGTCGGTCCGGGCCGAAGACTTCGACCTGATCGATACTGCGGGGTGCGACACTCCTGACATCGATGAGAGCCTGGATCTGGTGGCCATCGCGGTGCGACCGTGAGCAGCCAACGCCCCAAGTCGCCGAGTGCTCGCCCGCCGGTACCGGGGCTCTTCACCCTGGTCCTGCACACCCACCTTCCGTGGCTGGCCCACCACGGCCGTTGGCCGGTCGGTGAGGAATGGCTCTATCAGTCGTGGGCTGCGGCGTATCTGCCGCTGATGGGGCTGCTGCGCAGGCTGTCCGAAGAAGGCCGCAGCCACCTGATCACCCTTGGCATGACGCCGGTGGTCACCGCCCAACTCGACGACCCGTATTGCCTGACCGGCATGCAGCACTGGCTGGCCAACTGGCAACTGCGCGGCCAGGAGGCGGCCGTGCAGCGCGCTGGCAGCGGTACCGGCTACGCCGCCCCGGAAGCCTTGCGCGCGTTCGGCATCCGCGAACACGAAGAGGCGGGCCGGGCGCTCGACGAATTCGCGCAGACCTGGCGCCACGGCGGCAGCCCCGTGCTTCGTGAGCTCATCGACGCCGAGGCGATCGAACTGCTCGGTGGTCCGCTGGCCCATCCGTTCCAACCGTTGCTTCACCCGCGGCTGCGCGAGTTCGCACTCCGCGAGGGCCTTGCCGACGCGGGTCAACGATTCGCCCACGTCCCCGGCGGCATTTGGGCGCCGGAGTGCGCCTACTCCCCGGGACTGGAGCGGGAGTACGCGCAAGCAGGTGTGACGCATTTCATGGTCGACGGACCGACGCTGCACGGGGACACCGCGCTCGGTCGTCCGGTGGGCGAATCCGACGTCATCGCCTTCGGCCGCGACTTGAAGGTCAGCTACCGGGTCTGGTCACCGAAGTCCGGCTACCCCGGCCACGCCGCCTACCGCGACTTCCACACCTACGACCATCTCACCGGCCTCAAACCGGCACGCGTCACCGGACGCGCCGTGGCGTCGGAGGACAAGGCGCCGTACGAACCCGATCGCGCCGACCACGCCGTCGACGTCCACGTCGCCGACTTCGTCGACACGGTGCGCCGCAGGCTCGCGTCGGAATCCGAGCGGATCGGCAGGCCCGCCCACGTCGTCGCGGCGTTCGATACCGAACTGTTCGGCCACTGGTGGCACGAGGGCCCGGTCTGGCTCGAGCGGGTACTGCGCGCGCTGCCGGAAGCCGGGGTGTGCGTCGGCACCCTCTCCGACGCGATCGCCGACGGCTTCGTCGGCTCCCCCGTCGAATTGCCGCCCAGCTCTTGGGGTTCGGGCAAGGACTGGCAGGTGTGGTCCGGCGAACGGGTTGCGGACCTGGTGCACCTCAACACCGAAGTGGTTGACACCGCGCTCTCCACGGTGGACAAGGCGCTCACGCAGCACGCGGCGGTGGGGGCACCCACTCCGCGCGACACCGTTGCCGACCAGATCCTGCGCGAGGCGCTGCTCACCGTGTCGAGCGATTGGCCGTTCATGGTCAGCAAGGACACCGCAGCCGAGTACGCGCGCTACCGCGCTCACCTTCACGCCCACGCAACGCGGGAGATCGCAGGCGCGTTGGCGGCGGGCCGACGTGAACATGCCGAGCGACTGACGGCCAACTGGAACCGCGCCGACGGACTGTTCGGCGCGCTCGATGCCAGGCGGCTCCGATGAACGCGGGTGCTGTCCCGCGAGCGTGCGTGTCTGCCCGCGACACGCCGCTGAGATGTGGCATCTTGCTCACGCTCGCGCAGCGCGACGGCCGGGCGGTGAGCGCATCGTGAAGGTGCTGATGGTCTCCTGGGAGTACCCGCCGGTCGTCATCGGCGGCCTCGGACGCCACGTCCACCACCTGGCCACCGCGCTTGCCGAGGCCGGCCACGAGGTCGTCGTCCTGAGCAGGCGGCCGTCGGGCACCGATCCGAGCACCCACCCGTCGACCGACGACCTCAGCGAGGGCGTCCGGGTGGTCGCTGCCGCCCAGGATCCTCACGAGTTCGACTTCGGCGCGGACATGATGGCGTGGACACTGGCCATGGGGCACTCGATGATTCGCGCGGGTTTGGCGCTGAAGACGCGGGAGCGGCGCACCACCAAGCCGTGGGTACCCGACGTCGTCCACGCCCACGACTGGCTGGTCGCGCATCCCGCCATCACCCTCGCCGAACACTTCGACGTTCCGCTGGTCTCCACGATCCATGCCACCGAGGCCGGGCGGCACTCCGGTTGGGTGTCCGGCAAGATCAGTCGGCAGGTGCACGCGGTGGAGGCGTGGCTGGTGCGCGAATCCGATTCGCTCATCACGTGTTCGGCGTCGATGGGCGAGGAGATCACCGAACTGTTCGGCCCAGGCCTGGCCGAGTCGCGGGTCATCCGCAACGGGATCGACGCGGGCCTCTGGCCATTCGCCCGGCGCAAGGCGCCAGGCGGCCCGGCGCGCTTGCTCTACCTCGGGCGCCTCGAGTACGAGAAGGGTGTGCACGACGCGATCGCCGCGTTGCCGCGCATCCGGCGGACCCACCCCGGCACCACGCTGACCGTCGCCGGGGACGGCACCCAGCAGGAATTTCTGCTCGAACAGGCGCGAAAGCACAAGGTGCTCAAGGCAATCGACTTCGTCGGCCGCGTCGACCACCAGCAGTTGGTGGCGCTGCTGCACGACTGCGACGCCGCGGTGCTACCGAGCCACTACGAACCGTTCGGGATCGTTGCGCTGGAAGCCGCCGCGACCGGCGCACCGCTGGTGACGTCCAACGTCGGCGGGCTCGGTGAAGCGGTGCTCAACGGTGAGACCGGAATGTCGTTCCCGCCCCGCGACGTCGCCGCACTGGCCACAGCGGTGCGGGCGGTGCTCGATGACCCCGGCGGCGCCCAGCGCCGCGCAACGGCGGCCCGCCGACGCCTTGACTCGGCCTTCGACTGGCACACGGTGGCCGCCGAGACCGCGCAGGTCTACCTCGCGGCGAAACGGCGCGAACGCGAGCCACACCGCAGGCGGCTCATCGTCGAGCACGCGCTGCCCGACCGGGGCTAGCGTGTCACCGACACTCCGCGAAGCGACTTGCGTGTCGGAACCCGCGCTCACCGCGGCTAAACGCACACAAATCGCCGCAAGGGGCTTGGGGGTGAGTCCTCAGCGGGACGCCTTCTTGCGCTCGATGTCGGCGAGTGCGGCGGCCAGTTCGGCCCGCTCGGCTGCCGACGTCTCCCACGCCAACTTGCGGTTCTTGACCACCTTCGCCGGCGCCCCGACGGCGATCGAGTAGTCCGGGATCTCGCCCTTCACCACAGCATGCGAGCCCAGGACGCAGCCGCGGCCGACCGACGTCCCGCGCAGCACCGTCACCTTGGTCGCGACCCAGGTGTCCGGTCCGATCCGCACCGGGCCCTTCACGATCCCCTGGTCCTTGATCGGCAGCTCGATGCTGTCCATCCGGTGGTCGAAGTCGCAGACGTAACACCAGTCGGCCATCAGGACAGAGTCGCCCAACTCGATGTCGAGGTAGGTGTTGATGACGTTGTCGCGGCCGAGGACGACCTTGTCACCGATGCGCAGCGACCCCTCGTGACAACGGATGGTGTTCTTGTCGCCGATGTGCACCCAGCGGCCGATCTCCATCGTGGAGAGCTCGGGCGTCGCCTGAATCTCCACGCCCCTGCCGAGAAACACCATGCCCCTGGTGATGATGTGCGGGTTGGCCAGCTTGAACTTCAGCAGCCGGAAGTACCGCACCAGGTACCAGGGCGAGTACGCCTTATTCGCGATCACCCAGCGCAGTGACGCCATCGTCAGGAACTTGGCCTGCCGCGGATCGCGCAGTCGCGAGCCGCGCCAGCGCTTGTGAATCGGGGCGCCCCACATCGTGGTCATGGCGGATGAGCCTACTTGAGCGCTTCGTCGCTCCGGAACGACATTCCCGGCTGCTCCGCTGGCGCCCACGACAGAGCGCTCGGGATAGTCTCGGGACTCGATGCCTGCTCCAGGAATGACCGTGCGCCGCGTGGTGGCCGTGGCGGCCGCGATGGTCACGACGTTGATCTCGAGCTCGTGCGGCAACACCGACTCCTGGGTGGACTCTCATCCCGCCCAAGGTTGGTCGGCCCAGTACGGCGACGCGGCCAACAGCAGCTACGCGCCGATCGACGGCGCCGGCGCCTTGCGGTTGGACTGGATCCGCTCGGTCAAGGGTGCCGTCGAGTCGCAGGTCGCGCTGAGCTCCGGCGACTATCTCGCCATCAACGCCCAGACGGCGGGTGGATGCTCGCTGATGGTGTGGGAGAACGACAACCGGGCGCGCCAGCGCTGGTGCAGCCGCCTGTGGCAGGGCGGCGGCCTGTCGAGCCCATTGTTCGACGGCTTCGACAACCTCTACATCGGGCAGCCCGGCGCGATCATGTCCTTCCCCCCGACGCAGTGGATTCGCTGGCGCAACCCCGTGATCGGCATGCCGCTGACGCCGCGCCTGCTGTCCGCCGGCGAGCTCCTCGTCGTGACGCACCTCGGTCAGGTTCTGGTGTACGACGCGCACCGCGGCAGCGTCGTCGGGACGGCGCTTGACCTCGTCGAGGGCGTCGACCCCACGGATTCGCAACGCGGCCTCGCCGACTGCCAGCCGGGCCGGGCTCGCTGCCCCGTGGCGGCTGCCCCGGCGTTCTCGGCTGCGACGGGCATCGTGGTGACGACGCTGTGGGAGCCCGACGCCGACGCCCCCGAGGTCGTGGGGTTGCGCTACCGACCCGGCCAGTCCCCCCTGCTGTCCAAGGACTGGACCAGCAAGGCGGTTGGGGGCGGACCGCGCAGCAGCCCCGTCTTGTCCGCCGACGGCAACACCGTCTACGTGAATGGGCGCAACGGGCACCTGTGGGCGCTGGACACCGCAGACGGCAAGGCCAAGTGGTCGGTACCGCTGAACTTCCAGCCGCAGACTCCCCCCTCGGTGTCACCGGACGGGCTGATCGTGTCCGGCGGCGGTCCCGACACCAAGCTGATGGCAGTCAAGGACGATGGCGACCACGGTGAGGTGGCGTGGACGCGCGACGACGTCGAGCCGCTGTCGACCTCGAGCCTGGCCGGCAAGTCCGCCGCCTACACCGTGACACGCGACGCCGACGGTATGGCCCTGCTGGTGTTCGACCCCGCCGACGGGCACACGCTGCACAGCTATCCGCTACCCGGCGCGGGGGGATATCCCGTCGGAGTGTCCATCGGCCACGACCGTCGCGTCGTCACCGCCACCAGTGACGGTCGGGTGTTCGGCTTCGCCCCGGCCTGATTCCGTCAGGCGATCATGGCGTCAACGGGCCCGCGAGGAATCGCGACCTGCAGCGCCCCGGCGGCCTCCGGCAGGACGTCGCCCTGGCTGAAGAAGAAGATCAGCTGGTCGTTGGTGATGGCGAAATTCTCGTACTTGGTCGGATCGAGCCCGACCTCCGGCGCGATCGCGACCGGTTGCCCCAGTTGCTTGTCCACCTCGGCCTGCACCAGCGGGAAGATGATCGGGAACGGCGCGGTGCCCTCACGGAAGAGATTGTCGATGGTGATGGGCTTACTCAGCCCCTGATCCCAGTTGAAGGCCTTGTAGAACGTCGTCGGATGCGCGCCACCGACCCCCTGGTAGGTCTTGAACACCACGCTCTGGGTGCCGCGCGGTGGCACGGCCGAGTTGAATTCGGTTTCGGTGGTTTCCAGTTCGTACGGCATCGTCCTGAAGTCGGGCGTCTTGGCCACGTTGAGGAATCCGTCGCGGGTCTGCTTGACGTAGTCGTAGACGGCCTGCATGTCGGGATAGCCGACCGGGTAACTGATGTTCATCGAGTAGCCGGGATCGGAGGCCTGGATCTGGCAGATTTGATTGGCGTCGACGACGCCGCCGAGATCGGTGCACTTGGGGGGTGCCGCGGATGCGACCCCTACCCCCGACCAACTGAACACCGCGACCGTTGAGGCGGCTAGGGCCAGCATGGATTTGCGCATCTATCGAGACCTCCACCGGTGGAGCGGCACCGGCGCCGCCGACGCCACATTACCCGTGGCCTCAGCGCGACGGTCGACATACGTACGCCACCGCCCTGCTCGCACCTCTCGTGCCGATTCTGGTGATCACCAGGGAAAGCCGTTGCGAGCCCCGCAGTCGCAGCCGCGAGCGCAGTACGTCGGGGTCGACGGAGACCCCTCGGACCAGGATCTCCAGAGCCCCCACGTCGCGGGCCGAGAGTTCTTGCCGCAGCGCACGTTCGTTGAACACGAGTTCGGCGATCACCTCGAATCCCCTTACCCCGGAGGGCAGTTCGTCACCCGAGAGGTAGGCGATCGCCGGGTCCAGCTGCCACAACCCGTGCCGAGCGCCGTAGTGGCGCACCAGGGCCGCCCTGACCACCGCGCCATCGGGGTCGACGATCCAGCGGCCTGCCGCCGCGACCGGGCAGTCGTCGGGTTCGGCGTCGGTGATCTCCTCGGCGCGGTCGAGGATGGTCGCCCGCCGGGTCACCGCGGAGGAGGCCAGTCCAGGTGACCACAGGCATGCCTCGCGGACGCCACCACCCAATGACGTCACCTCGATCTCACCGTCGAAGCCGAGCCGCCGGACCACGTCGAAATCGATTCCAGGAGCACACTTCACGACGAGATCTCGGTCGGCGTAGGCCTCGAGCAGCTGATCTAGCGCGGGCGTGTAGTCGCGGGGGTGAAACGTGCGTCGACCCGCGCTGCGGCGCGCCGGATCCGCCACGACGGCGGTGTTCCGTGTGACGGGTCGCAGCGCGTCGGCACGGCACAGCAGTACGTCGGCACCGTGCCCGGCCACGTTGTGCCGGGCCATCGCGAGGCGCACCTCATCGATGTCGCTGCCGACGACGTGGCTGGCCACGTTGCGCATGGCTGCGAGTTCGGTTCCGACGGAACAGGTTACGTCGTGGACGGCCATGCCAGTGAGCCGTGCCGCGCGGTGTGCGGCCACCATGGCGGCGGTCGCCTGCTCCAACGCCTCCTCGGTGAACAGCCAGCCCGGCGCGTCGGGAAACTTGACGGCGGCCCTGCGCCGAAGCAGCGTCGTCTCAACGAGTACGGCCGCACGATCGCCGAAACGCTTACGCGTCGATGCGATGTCGGAGATGCGGCTGGCGTCGGTCAGCGCGAGGGCATCGACCTCGGCCAGCGCAAGAGTGCCCTCGTCGCTGGTCAGGTAGGCGACGTCGGCAAGGGTGAAACGCAGGCCACCCTTCAGGACGGCTTGACCCCGGTGACCATGACGTTGTAGAACCAGCCCTTCGGCACGACCTTCCGCCAGACGTTGGCGTCGACCCAGCTCAGCGACGTCCAACTCTTGAAGGCGAATTTCGCCCAGCCCCAGCCCAATCGGCCGGGCGGCACGGATGCCTCGAAGGTCCGGATGGGCCAGCCGAGCATCGCGGCGGTGAACTCCTCGCTGGCGGTGCGGACGTCGACCGCGCCTGCGTTGGCGGCCATCCGTTCCAGGTCGCCGGGCTCGAAGGTGTGCAGGTCGACGATCGCCTCCAACGCCGCCGCACGCGAGGACTCGTCGAGCTCCTCCTGTGGGCGCCGCCAACCCTCTAGACCGGGTAGCTTCGTGACGTTGGTCGCCGCACGCCACGTCAGGGTCGACAGGTTGCGGGCGTAGACGTTGCCCTTGGTGGTCGGCTCGCCAGCGAAGACGAAGCGGCCGCCCGGCTTGAGCACCCGGACCACCTCTCGCAACGAGAGCTCCACGTCGGGGATGTGGTGCAGCACCGCGTGCCCGACGACCAGATCGAAGGTGTCGTCGTCGTACGGGATGCCCTCGGCGTCGGCGACCTTGCCGTCGATGTCCAGCCCCAGTCCCTGGCCGTTGCGGACGGCCACCTTGACCATGCCGGGCGAGAGGTCGGTGACCGAGCCGCGGCGGGCCACGCCCGACTGGATGAGGTTCAGCAGGAAGAACCCGGTACCGCAGCCCAGCTCGAGTGCGCGGTCGTATGGCACCTCGCGCTGAATCTCGTCAGGCACGATCGCGTCGAAGCGGCCCCGCGCGTAGTCGATGCAGCGCTGGTCATAGGAGATCGACCACTTGTCGTCGTAGGTCTCGGCTTCCCAGTCGTGGTACAGCACCTGCGCCAGCTTGGTGTCGTGGCGGGCGGCCTCGACCTCCTCGGCCGTGGCGTGCGGGTTGGGGACTGGAGCCGCCCCGGCGGCGACATGCTGCTGGGGAGCCGCCCCGGCGGGCTCGCGGTCGGTACTCGTCATGAAGGGCAGCCTAACGGGCGGATCGAGAGCGGTTCGAGCTAGCTCTGGAACGCGGCCTTTGCCGCGGCCAGTGCTTGCGCGGGGACGTCGACGAACCGCTGCGCCCACGCCACCGCGGAGTCGTACACGTCATCCGGAGCGACCAACTCGTCGGCCAGACCCAACTCCAGCGCCTCGTCGGCGTGGGCGAAGCGTCCGCTGAACGCCAGTTCCTTGGCCTTGCTGTCCCCGATGGCGCGCGCCAACCGCTCCGCTTCGCCGTCGGTCGGCACCAGCCCCTCGAGGATCTGAGTCGCGCCCCACTTGACGTTGTCACCGCTGATGCGCCAGTCCGCGGCCAAGGCGAGCGCCAGCCCGCTGCCAAGCGCATATCCGGTGACGGCAGCGACCGTCGGCTTGGGAATGGTGGCGACGGCCTCCACCGCCAGAAGGGCGACCTCGGCCGCGACGGCGGTGGCATCGGCATCCAGGGTGCGCCACTCTGGCACGTCGGCCCCGGCGGAGAAGATCTCGTGCCCGCCGAAGACGATGACGGCGGCCGTGTCGGTGCGCGTACCGAGTTCGGCGGCGGTCGCGGTGATCTCCCGGTACATCTGCCGGGTCAGGGTGTTCGTCGGCGGCCGGGACAGCAGCAGTGTGCCGACACCGTCCTTGACGTGTGCGCTGACGAACTCGTTCACTCCGCTGATTCCCCGGTCGCTCCGCTCCTGCCCGCCGAAAGCTTGCCGTAGCCGTCCGGTCCACGTTGGTTCCGCGCCGCGTTGTAGCGCTCGCTGTTGAAGAACTCGATCTCCCAGTTGCCGGTGTTCTCGTCGGCCGCCAGATGAGGTTCGACGGGCTCGATCTTGCGTTCTACCGCGAGTACCTCGGCGACAGTGCGGCCGTTGAGCGAGTCCAACTGCGTCCACGTCGGCGGCAGCAGGAAGGACCGGCCCGCCGCGAAGTCGTCGAGACCCGACTGCGGGGTCACCCAGTCCGCCTGATCGGTTTCGGTGTTCTCGCCGTCGGCGCGTTGGCCCTCGGGGAGCGCGCCGACGAAGAAGTAGGTGTCGTAGCGACGGGTGCGCTCTTCCTTGGGCGTCACCCAGTTGGCCCATGGCCGGAGCAGGTCGGCGCGCAGGACGAGCTTCTCCGTGCGCAGGAAGTCCGCGAAGGACAGCGAGTGGTTGGCCAGCGCGGCCCTCGCATCGCCATAGACCGACGCGTCGCTCACGATGCCGTCGGGATCGTCGGCCGGCCCCGCGAAGAGGACACCGGACTCCTCGAACGTCTCGCGCGCGGCGGCGCAGATGAGTGCTTCTGCGAGATCCTTGTCGACGTTGAGGCGTTCGGCCCACCATGACGGCTCGGGGCCGAACCAGGCGATGTCTGCATTGCGGTCGCGGTCGTCCACCCCGCCGCCGGGGAAGACCATGACGCCCGCCACGAACTCCATGGCCGCATGCCGGCGCATGAGGAAGACCTTGATGCCCGCGGCCGTGTCTCGCACCAGCATCACCGTGGCGGCCGGTCTGGGCACCAGCGGATCTGATTCGGTCATTTGGCCCTCCTATGCGCCGCCCGGTTGCGTGTCCGACGGGCGAAGTAGCGCCCGTCGATGATCTCCAGGGCGATCGACTGACCGAACGCCTTCGACAGATTCTCCGACGTGAGCACGTGTGTCAGCAGACCCGACGCGACGACCTTGCCCTCGGAAAGCAGCAGGCAGTGGCTGAATCCCTGCGGGATCTCCTCGACGTGGTGGGTGACCAACACGGTCGCGGGGGCGTCGGGGTCTGCGGCCAGATCGGCGAGCCGCGCCACCAGTTCCTCGCGGCCACCGAGATCCAGACCGGCGGCCGGTTCGTCGAGCAGCAGCAGTTCGGGATCGGTCATCAGCGAGCGCGCGATCAGCACGCGCTTGCGCTCCCCCTCGGACAACGTGCCGTACGTACGTTCGGCGAGGTGTTCTGCGCCAAGGCTTTCCAGCATGTCGACGGCCTGCTCGTAGTCGACGTCCTCGTACTTCTCGCGCCACCGGCCGAGCACGGCGTATCCCGCCGAGACGACGAGGTCGCGGACCACTTCGTCGTCGGGGATGCGTTGACCAAGAGCTGAGGAACTCAGGCCCACCCGTGCCCGTAGCTCCGACATGTCGGTCTTGCCGAGGCGCTCGCCGAGCACGTAGGCCGTGCCCGTCGAGGGATGCTCCATGGCGGCGGCGATGCGCAGCAGCGACGTCTTGCCTGCGCCGTTGGGCCCGATGACCACCCAGCGTTCGTCGAGCTCCACGGCCCACGTGACGGGTCCGACGAGGGTCTTGCCGCCGCGCCGCAGCGTGACCTTGGCGAAGTCGATCAGCAGGTCTTGGTCGACTGCATCGTCTCGGTCGACGTGATCGCTGGCGGCGGCTGGCACTCGCTCATCGTAGTCAGGCGGGGTTCGGTGAATGCCCACCCGCTCACCGCGAGCCACCGTTGCGGTGTCACGCGCAGGATCAGCTGAACCAGCGGGCCGATGCCGAACGCATAGACCAGTGTCCCGACGCCGACGGTGCCGCCGAGCAGCCAGCCGACGGTCAGCACGGTCGCCTCGATGGACGTGCGGACCAGACGCACCGACAGTCCAGTTCGCGCCACCAGTCCGGTCATCAGGCCGTCGCGGGGTCCCGGCCCGAGGCCGGCGCCGATGTAGAGCACCGTGCTCACGGCGTTGAGCAGCACGGCACCGAGCATCATCGCGACGCGCACGGGCAGGCCAGTCGGCTCGGGCAGGAAGGCCAGTGCGGCGTCCACCGTGACCGCGATGACGATCACGTTGGCCACGGTGCCGATGCCCGGCCGGTTGCGCAGCGGGATCCACGCGAGGAGTACCGCCACGCCGACCACGGCCGACGCGATGCCGATGGTCATGCCGGTGCGGCCGGCCAGACCCTGGTGGAAGACGTCCCACGGGTCCAGACCCAGTCCGGCGCGCACCATGACGGCCATCGAGAAGCCGTAACCCACCAGGCCGACGAGCAGGGCGCCGGCTGGCAGCAGCGCAGTGACGCGGGGCCTGACCCGGGGGCGGCCGGAGACGCGCCTCACGAGTGATGCGGGAACCGGGCGCGGATGGCGTCGAGCTCCGTGCGCATGCGGCGGGCATCGGCGTCCTCGTAATAGGACTGCCCCTGATTCGACCGGAAGACGCGACCCATCTCGCGCGCCTTGCGCGTCATGAGGGAGGTCCAGTGTTGTGCCATGAGTCGATATTGGGCGACAACTGGCCTTGCCATCAATATCCAGTTGGGGCAAACTGGCCTCAATGAGCGTGGAACTGGCCGGCCGCAGACTGGATGTGGACCTCTTGGCGCGTGAGCTGGGCAACTGGCGCACGTCCAGTGGCAGTGGTCCGGCCTACCAGGGACTCTCCGACGGGCTACGCATGCTGATCGTCGACGGCCGACTTCCCGTCGGCGCTCAGTTGCCCAGTGAGCGCGCGCTCGCCGACGCGCTGCGCGTTTCCCGCACCACGGTCACCGCGGCATATACCCAGATGCGCGACGACGGCTACCTCAGGGGCCGCCAGGGGGCGCGCAGCACGACGGCACTTCCCGTCGCAGCACCGGCCGCCACCCCAACCAACGCCGGCCCCGCAACAGCCGCACCAGCGACAGCCAACATCGCCGCCGCCACGCTGG
>JAOPWT010000377.1 GCA_025965555.1 Mycobacterium sp. | reverse complement strand
TCAGCGTTTTAATCGACGAATAGCAATACTGGAGAAGGGAATTCAATGAAACACATCAGACTCGGAAACCTGGACGTCGCGCGCATCGGCCTCGGGGCCATGGGCATGTCATTCGCTTACACCGGGGCGGGTACCGACGACGCGGAATCCATCCGCACCATCCACCGCGCCATCGACCTCGGCGTAACGCTCATCGACACCGCCGAGATCTACGGTCCGTACACCAACGAGGAGCTCGTCGGCCAGGCGCTGAAGGGCCGCCGCGACGACGTCGTGCTCGCGACCAAGTTCGGCATGGTCTCCCACGGCGGGGACGGCCCCGGTCACCTCGACAGCACCCCGGCGAACATCCGCACCGCCGTCGAGGGGTCTCTGCAGCGACTCGGTACCGACCGCATCGACCTCTACTACCAGCACCGGGTGGATCCGAACACGCCCATCGAGGACACCGTCGGCGCACTGGCCGAACTGGTGACCGAGGGCAAGATCCTCCACCTCGGGCTCTCCGAAGCGGGTGTCAACAACATCCGCCGCGCACACGCCGTGCACCCGATCACCGCCTTACAGTCGGAGTACTCCCTGTGGACCCGTGACCCCGAGCCCGAAGTATTGCCGCTGCTGCGTGAGCTCGGCATCGGCTTCGTGGCCTATTCACCGCTGGGACGCGGCTTCCTCACCGGACAGATCAAGTCGACGGCGGACTTCGACGACGGCGACAACCGCAAGACCAACCCTCGCTTCGAGGGCGAGAACTTCCAACGCAACCTGCGCGCGGCCGAAGAGGTCGAGGCCATCGCCGCGGAGGTCGGCGCCACCCCGGCGCAGGTGGCACTGGCGTGGCTGCTGGCACAGGGCGACGACATCGCTCCCATTCCCGGCACCAAACGAGTCGCCCGCGTCGAGGAGAACGTCGCCGCCGACGGCATCGAATTGACACCGGAGCAGCTGGACCAGCTGACCAGGGTCTCCCCCGCCGCAGGCGACCACCACAGCGCGCAGCAGATGAAGATGATCGACCGCTGAGTGACGACCCCCTGCTAGTTGGCCACGCGGGTCGCCCACCATTCGCGCGACACCTAGATCTTTCCGGCCAGCTCCGTACTCTGGGAACGGTGAGCGCCGCACCGGTTTCCACAATCGTCCTCGACGACCTCTTCGCCCGCGAACTGCCCGAGATGGCCATCCGATGGCAGGCGTCTGCCGCACCCGATCCTCGCCTGCTCGCGCTCAACGAACCGTTGGCCGACGATCTGGGCATCGACCGGTCATGGCTTCGGAGCGCTGACGGACTGGCCTTCCTGGTCGGCGCGGCCGTCCCCAGCGGAGCCGCTCCCGTTGCACAGGCCTACGCCGGGCATCAGTTCGGCGGGTTCGTGCCCCGCCTCGGTGATGGCCGGGCACTGCTGCTCGGCGAACTCGTCGGCAGCAATGGGCACCTCCGCGACGTGCATCTGAAGGGCTCAGGGCGCACACCGTTCGCCCGGGGCGGCGACGGACTCGCGGTTGTCGGTCCGATGTTGCGCGAGTACGTCATTAGCGAGTCGATGTACGCGATGGGGATTCCGACCACCAGGTCCTTGGCCGTGCTCGCGACCGGCCAACCGGTGCAGCGCGACACTCTTCTACCGGGCGCCGTGCTCGTGCGCGTGGCCACCAGCCATCTACGCGTGGGGAGTTTTCAGTACGCAGCGGCCACCGGTGACGTCGACCTGTTGCGTCGCATCGCCGACCATGCGATCGCCAGGCACTACCCCGACGCGGCGGAAGCCGAGCAGCCGTACCTGACCCTGTTCCAATCGGTCGTCGCCGCTCAGGCATCACTGGTGGCGCGGTGGATGCTCGTCGGATTCATTCACGGGGTGATGAACACCGACAACATGACGATCTCGGGAGAGACGATCGACTACGGACCATGCGCCTTCATGGAGGCCTTCGATCCGGCCACCGTGTACAGCTCGATCGACCACGCGGGGCGCTACGCCTACGCCAACCAGCCGATCGTCGCGCAATGGAACCTGGCTCGCTTCGCCGAAGCGCTGCTTCCGTTGTTCGCCGACGATCAACAGCGCGCCATCGACCTCGCAGTCGAGGCCCTCGGCGGCTTCAGCGGCACCTACGACGCCGCCTGGTCATCGGGTATGCGGGCCAAACTCGGGCTGAGCGCGGACACTCCGGACCTGACCGTGACGTCGATGGCCACGGACCTGCTCGCGCAACTCCAGCAGAGCCACGTCGACCACACCTCGTTCTTCCGACGGCTTGGTCCGGCCGCCCGGGGCGACGCCGAGCCTGCCAGGGGACTGTTCGTCGACCTCGCAACCTTCGACGACTGGCTCACTCGATGGCGGGCCCTTGCCCCCGACGCCGAGGCGATGGACCGCGCGAACCCCGTCTACATTCCGCGCAACCATCTGGTCGAAGAGGCGCTTGCCGCAGCCACTTCCGGCGACCTCGACCCGCTCGAACGGCTCCTGCAGGCGATCACGTCGCCCTTCGTCGAACGGCCGGGCCTTGAGCGGTTCGCCGACCCTGCGCCGGACGACTTCGGCCCGTACCAGACGTTCTGTGGGACATGAGCACCTGCTCAGGGCGTCAATTGTCGCGCAGATCTTCTGCCATGTTTGGCGCCGATAAGTTTAGGCAATCTAGCAGCATGAACTCGCGCCACTTCACCCAAGTCCTCGGTGTTGCAGTGATGGCCACGTGGGCGTTGGTGAGTGCACCTGCCCCCGGCGCCAGGGCCGAACCGCTCCCCCCCAACGCATCCAACCCCGAGTGCTCCGACGTCGAGGTGGTGTTCGCGCGCGGCACCGGCGAGCCGCCAGGCGTCGGCGGCGTCGGGCAGGTGTTCGTCGACTCGCTGCGATCCAAGGTGGGGACGAAAACCGTTGACGTGTACGGGGTTCAGTACCCCGCCACCGTCGACTTCCCGCGCGCAGTCGATGGGATCAACGACGCCGCCGCCCACATCCAGGCCACTGCCGCGAGATGCCCGAACACCAAGATCGTCCTTGGCGGTTACTCCCAGGGTGCAGCGGTCGCCGGCTTCGTCACGTCGGACGTCGTGCCCGCCGGCGCCGCCGACTCGGGCGTCACCGGACCCATGCCACCTGCCGTGGCGAATCACATTTCCGCGGTCACCCTGTTCGGAAAGCCCTCAACCCGATTCATGGGCATGGTGGGCGAACCAACGATCGTGATCGGCCCCCTCTACGCGGGTAAGACCCTCGACACGTGCGTGCCGGGTGATCCGATCTGCTCCGAGGGCGGGGACTTCTCCCTCCACGACGCCTACATACCGGACGGACTGGTGGACCAGGCCGCGACGTACGCCGCGGGCAAGGTCGGCGTCGCGCAGCCACCCGCACCGGCACCGACACCAGCCCCACTCGCACCGGCCACGGCGCCACCGCCACCCGCTCCGGCCCCAGCGCTACCCGCCCCGGCC
>JAOPWT010000357.1 GCA_025965555.1 Mycobacterium sp. | reverse complement strand
ACCCCCCGGTCCGGTGGATGCAGAACGCGCTCTCGTTCATCGGCTTCGTGCCGCCCGACGAGAACGATCTGGTGAAGCGAGTGATCGCCGTCGGTGGTCAGACGGTCGAATGTCGCGCCGCCACGGGTTTGACGGTCGACGGCAAGAAACTCACCGAGCCATACCTCGACGTCAACACGATGATGGCCGATCCGCGGATCTACCCCTGCCTCGGCAATGAGTTCGGCCCGGTGAGGGTCCCCGAGAACCGGCTGTGGGTGATGGGTGACAACCGCACGCACTCCGCCGATTCGCGTGCGCACTGCACCAATCTGCCCGCCGACGCCCAGAGGGGCCTGTTGTGCACGGGTGACCCGATGGCAGGCACCGTCCCCGTCGACAACGTCATCGGCAAGGCGCGGTTCATCGCGTGGCCCCCGGGCCGGTGGGGCGGCGTGGCGGCGATCAATCCGCAGAGTTCGCAGTAGGAGCCGTCGTGTCGGCGACCTGGCCGCCTCGAGCCGTGATCCGCAAGTCCGCGGGTCTGCGCACCATCGAGTCTGCGCTGTATCGGGGCGGGCTCGGCCCGGTGGCCGGGGTCGACGAGGTCGGGCGTGGCGCCTGCGCGGGACCGCTCGTCGTCGCGGCGTGCGTGCTCGGTCCCAATCGGCTGGAGAGCCTGTCGGCGCTCGACGATTCCAAGAAGCTCAACGAGCGTGAGCGCGAGCGCCTCTTTCCCCTGATTCGGCGCTATGCGCTCGCCTACCACGTCGTCTTCATCCCGTCGAAGGAAGTCGACCGGCGCGGTGTTCACGTGGCCAACATCGAAGGCATGCGTCGGGCCGTGGCCGGGCTGCCGCTTCGACCGGGGTACGTCCTGAGCGACGGGTTCCGGGTGCCGGGGCTACCGATGCCGTCACTGCCGGTCGTGGGTGGTGACGCGGCGGCGGCATGCATCGCCGCGGCCAGCGTGCTCGCGAAGGTGAGCCGCGACCGCTTGATGGTGCAGATGGATTCGCGGCATCCGGGTTACGGTTTCGCCGAACACAAGGGCTACAGCACCCCGTTCCACACGGCGGCGTTGGCCGAGCACGGCCCATGCAGCGAGCACCGGTTCTCGTTCATCAACGTGCGCAGGCTCGTCGTCGAGGAACCCGAGCGGCACGCCGAACTGGGCTGAGGAAAGATGTACCGAACACCGACCGAAGGACCACTGAACCGATGAGTGCCGAAGATCTCGAGAAGTACGAAACCGAGATGGAGCTCTCGCTGTACCGCGAATACAAGGACATCGTTGGGCAGTTCAGTTACGTCGTGGAGACCGAGCGCCGGTTCTACCTTGCCAACAGCGTCGAGCTGGTTCCGCGCAACGCCGACGGCGAGGTGTATTTCGAGCTTCGGCTGGCCGACGCGTGGGTGTGGGACATGTACCGCCCCGCCCGCTTTGTCAAGCAGGTCCGGGTGATCACCTTCAAGGACGTCAACATCGAAGAGGTCGAGAAGCCCGAGCTCCGGCTGCCCGACTGATCCGATGGTCACCGAGGATCGCACCCCCGTCGCAGTGGTCACCGGCGCCAGCCGCGGTGCGGGACGCGGTATCGCCACCGCACTGCTGAAAGCGGGCTGGCGGGTGTACCTGACCGGGCGGACGATCACCGACACCGGTGACGGTGGCATCGCCGTTGCGGTCGACCATCGCGACGACGACCAGGTCGCCGCACTGTTCGGGCGCGTCGCGAAGGAATGCGGCACTCTCGATCTGCTCGTCAACAATGCGGCCGCGATCCATGATGAACTGATCAGCCCAAAGCCGTTCTGGGAGAAGCCACTTGGCCTCGGCGACGTCCTCGACGTCGGGCTGCGATCGGCCTACGTCGCGTCCTGGCACGCCGCGCCGCTGATGGTGGCGAACGATCGCGCTCTCATCGCCTTCACGTCCTCGCCGGGATCGGTGTGCTACATGCACGGTCCCGCGTACGGGGCGCAGAAGGCCGGCATCGACAAGCTGGCCGCCGACATGGCGGTCGACTTCGCCGACACCGGCGTTGCGACCGTCTCCATGTGGATGGGGATCCTGCTGACCGAGAAGTTGCGGTCCGCGTTCGCCGGGCACCGGGACGCGTTGGCCAGGACCGCCGCGCACGCGGAGACCCCCGAGTTCATCGGCCGAGTCATCGACGCGCTGTACCGAGACCCGGCACTGGCCGAACTCAGTGGTCAGACGTTGATCGCGGCCGAACTCGCGATGCGGTACGGCATCACCGACGTGGACGGCAGGCAACCACCGTCGCACCGTGAGATGTTGGGTGCCCCGCGGGTGCCCTCGACTGTGGTGGTGCGCTGACGCCGCCGGTGCCGGGATTTGCCACACTGGAGCGATGCGCAAGACACCGCAGTGCTGGCTCACCGACATGGACGGCGTCCTCGTACACGAGGAACGTGCCCTACCGGGCGCCGCCGAGTTCCTGCACCGACTGGTGGAGAAGAAGCGCCCCTTCTTGGTGCTGACCAACAATTCGATCTTCACCCCGCGTGACCTGGCGGCTCGACTCGTGCGATCCGGCCTCGAGGTGCCCGAGGCCTCGATCTGGACGTCGGCGTTGGCGACTGCGGCGTTCCTGCACGACCAGTTGCCGGGCGGATCGGCCTACGTGATCGGTGAGGCGGGCCTCACGACGGCACTTCACGAGGTCGGCTACACGCTGACCGATATCGGACCCGACTTCGTGGTCCTCGGCGAAACGCGGACGTATTCGTTCGAGGCGATCACCAAGGCCATCCGGCTGATCGGCGGCGGCGCCCGGTTCATCGCCACCAATCCCGACGTCACGGGGCCGTCGGCCGAGGGGCCGACGCCAGCCACCGGGTCGGTCGCGGCGCTCATCACCAAGGCCACCGGTCGGGAGCCATACTTCGTCGGCAAGCCGAACCCGATGATGTTCCGCAGCGCGCTCAACCGCATCGAGGCGCACTCCGAGAGCACCTTCATGGTCGGGGACCGGATGGACACCGACGTCGTCGCGGGCATCGAGGCCGGGCTCGAAACGATCTTGGTGCTCACCGGGTCGACGGCGGTCGCGGACATCCAGAAGTATCCCTTCCGACCCAGCCGCGTTCTGGACTCCATTGCGGACTGCGTCGACCTGATCTGAGTTCAGCCGCCGGGTGACGCCGATCGGGCGACCCATATCGTGAAGTCCATGACTGACGGACCGGACGCTGCCAGACCGTTGGCGGGGGTGCGGATCGTCGAGATCTCGAGCTTCGTCGCAGTTCCGCTGGCCGGGATGACGCTTGCCCAACTTGGCGCAGAGGTGCTTCGCGTCGATCCCGTCGGCGGGGCGGCCGACTACCACCGCTGGCCGTTGAACTCCGATGGCGAAAGCATCTACTGGGCTGGGCTCAACAAGGGCAAGCTGTCCGCGGCGATCGACGTGCGTTCCGCCGACGGGCAGGAGCTGATCAGGCGGCTGATCGCCGACGCCGGTGTCCTGATCACCAATGTCGCTGGGCGTCAGTGGCATTCGTACGAGGCGCTGCGGCCGCTGCGTCCGGACCTCATCCACGTCGCGGTGTCCGGGCGTGCCGACGGTGGCACCGGCGTCGACTACACCGTCAACGCGGGCATCGGCTTTCCGATGATCACCGGACCGACCGGTCTCGCCGACCCGGTCAACCACGTGCTGCCCGCCTGGGACGTCACCTGCGGGCTGTACGTCGCCCTCGCCGTGACGGCGGCGCTGAGGCACCGGGATGCCACCGGTGAGGGTCAGAGCGTCGGCATCCCCCTGGAGAACGTGGCCCTGGCCACGGCGGGCAACCTCAGCTTCTTGACCGAGGTGATGGTCAACGGCGTGGGGCGGGAACGGATCGGCAACTCGATCTACGGCCAGTACGGTCAGGCCTTCGTCAGTGGTGACGGGGCGTCGTTCATGGTCGTCGCGCTCACGGGCCGTCACTTCCGGGATCTCACCGAGGTGACCGGCACGACGAAAGCCGTTGCCGCACTAAGTGAGGCACTCGGCGCCGACTTCGCCGACGAGGGACAGCGCTATCGGCACCGCGATGCGCTGACGGGTCTGTTCACGGTGTGGTTCACCGATCACACCGCCGTCGAGATCACCGCGGCGCTCTCGGCGACGTCGATCCTGTGGGAGCGCTATCGAAGTTTTGCCGACACCGCGAGCGACCCGAAGGTGACCGACAACCCGCTGTTCAGCACACTCGATCAGCCGCGCATCGGCGAATACCTGGCTCCCGGACTTCCCTTGGCGGTCAACGGCGCCTACCGGTCGGCGGTACCGTCGCCCGAACTCGGCGATCACACCGTCGACGTTCTGCGGGACCGGCTCGGTCTCTCCGATGCCGAGATCGGTCGGCTGACCGATGCGGGTACCGTCGCGTGAGCGCATTGCTGCGTCTCCTCGACGTCCGACCGGGCCCCTCGGAGGACTCCTGGATCGGGCCGGCCAGCGGCCCGGCGGGCAAGCGTTCGTTCGGTGGTCAGTTCATGGCCCAGACGTTGGCCGCCGCCGCCCGCACCGTCGAGCCGGCCAAGCTGCCCACCAGCATGCATCTGCAGTTCCTGCGGGGCGGCGAGGCCGCCGACGACGTCGAATATTCGGTGCAGCGGGTATTCGACGGACGGACCGCGTCGGCCCGTCGGGTGGAGTCGCGGCAGGCCGGCCGCGTGATGACGGTGGCCACCGTCTCGTTCGCCATGCCGCTGGCCGGTCCCGAACACGGCCGACTCGACTCGATGCCGGACGATCCGGAGACGCTGCCGCGCACCGGTCCCGTCGGGCCTGCGCCGTCAATGCCGTTGGACGAGATCGACATTCGCGTCGTCGACGACCGGTCGACCGGCGAGTTCGTGCGACGCCTCTGGTGGCGGGTCGAGGTTGCCGTTCCCGAGGATCGGATGCTGCACGACGTCATCGCGGCGTACGTGTGCGACGTGTACATGATCGATCCCGCGCTGCAGGTGCACGGCCATTCGATGAAAGCGCGCACTCACCGCAGCGGCACGACGGACTCGTCGATGTGGTTTCACCTGCCGGTGCGGGCCGATCGCTGGAACCTGCTCGAGACGCGGTCGCCTGCGGCGGCGCGGGGCCGCGGGGTGATCACCGGCAGCCTGATCGGGGCCGACGGCGAAATCGTGGCAACCGTCGCGCAGGAGGGGCTCATCGCGGAGCGGGAGCAACCGCCCCAAAGTTGACGGGCTGAGGCCCGCGGAGGCGAATCCGCCTGCGCGCCATGGTCAAGAGCCGTGTCAGGACGACACCCACCAGGAGCGACGCGGTGACGCCGAGCAGGTGGTGCGTACCGAACAGCGGGCACACCTGATAGTGGGTGAGATAGATGAAGAGCGACCCCTCGGCGACCACGCCGGCCATCACGGTGAACGCCTGAGGGCACCGGATGGCGGGCAACCAGATCAGCAGGGCCAGGCCCGCGAACACCAGCAGTTCCCGGTTCGGGTTGCCGAAGTAGCCGACGATGCCGAGCGCCAGCACCATGGTGACGGTACAGCGCTGCCACGCCGTCGAGGACTTCGATGCCGCCCACCCGATGGCGAAGAACCAGAACGCGAGCACCGTGAACCAGGCCCCGTTGCCCATGCCGAACCCGTCGAAGCGCAGCGCCAACCCCAGCGCCAGGAACGCAGAGGCGAACGCGAACGGCCGTCGTCGTTCCAGCCGATCACCGATCGACGTCCAGCACACCAGGGCCAGCGCCACCAGAATCCAGACCACCACTTCCACGAACCACAATCTGCCTGCCGTCATGCTGTCGTCGGGGCCGAGAAACTTGTTGGCCAGCAGCAGATTCGACGCGGTGTAATCGTCGGTGACCATCAAGGCGATCACCACCCACAACACCGACGGCACGGCGATCCACGCGATGGTGTTGCCCAGGTGACGGACACGTTTGACGCGCGGCAGCGGGGTCAGGCAGAAGCGGCCGAAGTTGTAACCCGCAATGCCCAACAGAATGTGTGCGCCGCCCCACAGCGTGAACAACTCGGCGTGCGAACCGACGACGAGGACGATGGCGACGGCACGCAGGGCGACACTGGTCTCGAGCGTGGTGCCCCACCACCGTCGCGGCCGGGTGGTGGACTCCAATTCGCGCAACGGCAACCGCTGCCAATCGGCGGGGAGATGACCGATCGCGCGTTCGAGGCGCACTGACATCGACACGTAGGACAGCGAGTTTCCGCCGAGGTCGACGAAGCTCGCAAGAGGATCGATCGAGGTGGCCTCCAACTGCAACACGTCGGCGAACAACCCGCGAAGGTCGAGTGCGTCCCGGTCGGTCGTCGAGTCCCGTTCGGCCAACTCTCGGACACCTTGCAAATCGGGCTTGCCCGTCGCCAATCGCGGGATCTCCTCGACGTCGAGCACGCGGATTGCGGACCGGGGTAGTCCCGACGCCTGCGCGGCGAGGCGTGCCACGTCACATCCGAAGGGACGGTCGGTCGTCGCCGTCACGAGCACGCCATCGCCGTCTGCGCAGACCGCGCTCACGCCTGCGGCACGCAGCGAGGCCTCGACTCGTTGTAAATCGATGCGCAGCCCGTACAACTTCACGAAGCGGCTGATGCGGCCGACCACTTCGTAGAGTCCGTCGGCGTTCCTGCGGGCGAGGTCACCGGTGCGCAGGGCGTCGACCGTTCTGCCCGCAGCGAGGTCCTCGGGGCCGAGTGCGTAGCCCATCATCACGTTGGGGCCGCGGTACACCAGTTCGCCGACGTCGTCGGGCATGCCGTCCATCGAAACCAACTCGAACGTGCCACCGGGGATGGGCACTCCGATCGAACCCGGCTTCTCGTGCGCGAGTTCTGCTGGAAGGTAAGCCATTCGGGCGGTTGCCTCCGTCGCCCCGTACATCACGAAGAGCTTCCAGCCCCGGAGCAGGCCCAGCTCCGCGAACCGTCGGACCTGCTCGGGCGCGAGTTGGCCGCCGGCCTGGGTGACGTATCGCAGGTGCGGTAGCGCCATGTCTTCGAACCCGACGCGGTCCAGTAGATCGAAGGTGTGGGGTACGCCCGCGAACGTCGTACCTCGGTGGTGTGCCATCAGGTCCCAGAACTGGCCGTCGACAACGGAGTGGTCGGTCAGGATGAGCCCGGCCCCGCGCAGCAGGTGGCTGTGGATCACCGAGAGGCCGTAGCAGTACGACATCGGCAACGTCGTCGCCGCCCTGTCGGTGTGCCGGATGTCGAGATACGTGGCGATGGCGCCTGCGTTGGTGACCAGGTTGGTTCTCGACAGCCGGACCAGCTTCGGTGACCCCGTGCTGCCCGACGTGGACAGCAGCAGCGCCAGCTCCGGATGCAGGTCGTGGGTGGCACGGTGGCGGTGCTCCACGCTGCCGTCGCGGACGATCACGTCGGGGTCGTACGCGTCGATCACCGAGGTGTGGTCGTCGTCGGCGGGCATGGGCAGCACGACGTGACCACCGGCGAGCGCCCCGAGGTAGCTCACCAGGGTGGCCGTATCGTTGCGGGTTTCGAGGAGCACCAGCCTTCGCTGGCTGCCGAGGTCGGACGCGCTGGCCGCCACCTGATCGGCCAGCTCCCGATAGGAGAGCCGCCGATCGGCGGTCAGCACCGCGGGGTCGTCACCGCGCGAGCGGAGATGGTCGATCAGTCGATCGAACATCACGACGACCGCTCGTCGAGGACGACTGCGGGGCCGACGACGCGGAGGTGGACCTTGGCGTCGACTGCCGGCGGGTCGAGGCTGTGCTGGCGGACGGTGATCGGCTCACCGTCGCCTGGGTCGACGACGAGGAGGACGTCGTGTCCGCGGAATTCCGAGGACAGCACGGTGCCGATGCCCTTGCCGTTGCCGAGGTGGTGGGACTCGTCGGACACGGCGGTGGCGACCAGCTGCTCGGGCCGCAGCATGAGGGTGGCCGGGCCGTCGGCGGCGCTGTCGCGCACGGACAACCTGCCCAGTACGCATTCGGCGACTCCCGCGCTGACCGTGCACGGCAACAGCACGCAGTCGCCAAGGAACTGGGCGGTGAACCTGTCCTCCGGGGTGAGGTAGACCTGTTGCGGGGTACCGACTTTGGTGAAGCGGCCATCGCGCATCACGGCGACTTGATCGGCGATCGAGAGGGCTTCCTCCTGGTCGTGGGTCACCAGAAGCGTCGTCACGTGGGCGTCGGCGAGCAGCTGTGCGACGGCCTTGCGGGTGGACGCGCGCAGTCCGGTGTCCAGCGCGCTGAAGGGTTCGTCGAGCAACATCAGCGCGGGTTCGCGGGCGAGTGCCCTCGCGAGTGCGACGCGCTGTTGCTGGCCCCCGGACAGTTGGTGGGGTCGGCGTCGCGCCATGGACTCGTCGAGGGACACGGTGTCGAGCAGTTCGGCGACCCTGGCGCGGGAACTGCGGGCATTCCCGCTCAGTCCGTAGGCGATGTTCTGGCCGACGGTCAGATGCGGGAACAGTGCGCCGTCCTGTGCGACGTAGCCGACGTCGCGGCGGTGGGCCGCCGTGACTCCGCCGGCGTGCGCGACGGTACGTCCCGCGATGGAAATCGTTCCGGTGTCCGGGGTCTCGAACCCGGCGACCAGACGCAGCAGTGTGGTCTTGCCGCAACCGGAGGCGCCGACCACCGCGGTGACGGTGCCCTTGGGCACGCTCAGGTCGACGCCCTGAAGTACGGGATGGCCGCCGAACGACTTGCCGAGGCCGGTGATTTCGAGGGCGTTGGCCATCACAGTGCGGCCGCCTTGGTCGACTGTCGGAACAGCACCAGGGTGACCGGTACCGACAGCACGACGAGGAGAAACGCGTACGGTGCCGCGGCCGCGTAGTCCAGCTCGCTGCTCAAGGACCAGAACCGCATCGCCAACGTGCTGGTGCCGGTCGGGGCCAGCAGCAGGGTCGCCGTCAGTTCGGTGGCGACCGCGACGAATACCAACGAGGCGCCTGCCGCCGCGGCAGGCGCGGTGAGCCGCAGCGTCACCCGCAGGAACGTGCGGGTGGGCGAGACGCCCAATGAGCGCGACGCCTCCTCGATCCCCGGTGGCACCTGAGCCAGACCGGACCGCAGGTTGACCATGGCGCGCGGCACGAACATCAACACGTAGGCGGCCAGCACCAGCGAGATCGTCTGGTACAGCGGGGGAGTGAAGCGGATCGCGACGGTCACCAGCGCGAGGGCAGTGACGATCCCCGGCATCGAACTGGTGACGAAATTGGCTCCCTCGACAAACCGCGCGAAGAATCCGCGGTATCGCACGGCCACCCACGCGAAGGGGAAGGCGAGCACCGTGGTCAGCACCGCGGCCGCGGCAGCCAGGCCCGCCGTCTGAACGGTCGCGGGCCCGATCTCGCCGAGAGCCCAGACGCTCCCGCCGCCGATCCACAGCCAGCGGGCCACCGTCCACACCGGCACGCCGAGAGCCAGTACGGCGAGAGCCGTGAGTGCGCACGTGGCGGGAATTGCCATGCCACGCAAACGATGTGGAGACAGTTGGCGTGGTGCGCCCGAGCCGATCCTCGCGTACCGGGCGGGCCCCCGTGCCGCCGCCTCGCCCACCAAGAGGACCAGACACAACACGACCAGAACACCGGCGAGCGTGCCGCCCGCCGCGCCGTTGAACGTCGCCTGGAACTGCTCGAAGATGGCGGTCGTCAGGGTGGCGAAGCGCAGCATCGCGAACGCGCCGTACTCCGCGAGGAGGTGCACCCCGATGAGCAGGCCGCCACCGAGGATCGCAAGTCGCAACTGGGGCAGCACCACTCGCCAGAAGGCGCCCGCCGGACTGGAGCCCAGCGCCCTTGCGGACTCCTCGATCGCGGGGTCGAGACGGCGAAGCGTCGCGGCAGCGGGCACATAGACGAAGGGGAAGTACGACATCGTCGCCACCAGGATTCCCGCCGAGAACCCGTGCAACGAGGGCACGACGCTCACCCACGCATAGCTGTTGATGAAGGCGGGCACGGCAAGTGGTGCGACGAACATCGGGCGCAAGACCGCGCGTCCGGGCACGTCGGTACGCTCCACCAGCCACGCGGCGCCGACGCCGAGCACCACGCACAGCGGCACTGTCACCACGACGAGCCCGATGGTGTTGACGAGCAGTTCTGCGACGCGCGGCCGGGCGATCAGCGCGTACACCTGCGACGGCCCGGTGGTGATCACGGACCACGCGATGTAGCCCAGCGGCACGAAGGTGGCCGCGACGAGGGCCGCGACGGCACCGATGAGCACGGGCCCAGGCCGGGGACCGGGCCCATCGTCGGATTGCGGACGCGCCGCCGTCGGGACCGTGTTGGTGGTCATCACTTACCGCGCCATCTAGAGCAGGCCGGCCTTCGTCATGAGGTCGGTGACCTTTTGGGCGTCGAGGTCCGAGGGGTTGACCGCGGGCGCCTGCAGGTCGGCGAGCGGCATCAGCGCGGGGTTCGCGGGCACCGCGCTGGCGACGGGATACTCGAAGGAGGTGCCGTTCTCCAGCACTTCTTGACCTGCCTTGCTGGTGATGAACGTCAGGAACTGCTTCGCCTGATCCTTCTTCTTGCTCGAGTCGAGCACTCCGCCGCCGGAGATCGAGACGAAGGCGCCCGGATCCTGGTTGCGGAAGTAGTGCACCGCGGTGTTGCCGCTGATCTCCTTGGTGCTGGCCTGATCCCGAAACCAGTAGTAGTGGTAGATCACGCCGCCGTCGACCTCGCCCGCGTCGATGGCGCGCAGGGTGGCGATGTTGTCCTGGAAGATTTCGGCGTTCGCCTTCATCCCTGCCAGCCAGGCCGACGTCGCGGGCTCTCCGGTGAGGTCCAGCATCGCCGCGACGATCGCCTGGAAGTCCGGCTTGACCGGCGGGGCGCCCCAGCGTCCCTTCCAGGACGGCTGCTCGAGATCCATGATCGACTTCGGCAGCTGGTCCTCGGTGAGCTTGGACTTGTTGTAGGCGAACACCGTCGTGCGCGCCGCCACCCCGGTCCATTTGTTGCTCGCCGGTCGGTACTGTGCCGGGACCTGGTCGATCGTGGCCTGGTCGATGCCCGCGAACAGCCCGGCCTTCTCGACCGCCGCCATGGCGGGCGAGTTCTCGGTGAGGATGAGATCGGCCGGAGACGAGGCGCCCTCGGCGATCAGCTGGTTGCCCAGCTCGGTGTCGCCGCCCTGGCGGTAGGTCACCTTGATGCCCGTCGCCTTGGTGAAGGCGTCGATCCACTCCTTGGTCAACGACTCGTGCTGGGCGTTGTAGATCAACAACCCGTCGGTCTCGTCGGACGACGACGAGCACGCCGTCGCTGCCGCGACGAGGGCGATGGCAGACAGCAGCACGCCGATCCGCCTCCAGGGTGACCGCATCGACTACTTCCCTTCCGCGCAGTGAGGTGAGGATTGCCTAACGAACATACCTGGGCGGCGGAGGGACGATCGCTGCGGTTCGACTGAGGGCGGTTCAGCCCTCCTGCTCGACCGACAGCCACTCGGCCAGGGTGATGCCGAAGGTGTTCGCCTGGCATAGTTCGGCGTTGCGTTGCCTGCCGATCTCCGGAGCGACCCACTCGATGAACTCGCGCTCGGGGTGGCTGGCGTCGCGCATGGGGATGAAGTAGTCGTACGCCCCGTAGCCCTTGTCTCAGTTGCCAGGACGAGGGGGGAGCTGTTCTGTACGTTGGCTGAGACACGACAGCGTCCGCTCGACACACCGAAGGAATCCACGCCATGAATCTGTTTGCCACCACCTTGCGCCGGGGCGCCGTCGGGACCCTAGGCGCGTGTGCGGTAGGTGCCGTCGTCGCAGCCACGGTGGCTCTTCCCGTGGCCAATGCCGCGCCGTGCTCGGCCAGCGGTTTCTCCTCGGTCTCCAGCGGCGTGCTGGCTTCGGCGGGGACCTACCTCGACGCGCACCAGGGGGCCAACGACGTGTTGACCGCGGCCGCGAGCCAGTCGCCGGACGATGCCAGGACCTCGGTGCGGGGCTACTTCATCAGCCACCCGGGTGAGTTCCTCGACCTCCAACGCATTGCTCAGCCACTGAAGGATCTGAAGAACCAGTGCGGCGTCTCGATCTCGCCGAGCCAGCTGGCGACGCTGTTCGACGAGCTCCAGTAGCGCTCACGTCTTGGAGGCCAAGACGCCGGCCCGCACGGCTGCCAGCGTCACGGCCACCGCGCGTTCGGCATCGGCGGCGGTCAATGGCCGCGTGTCGGTCAGGAACCGGTAGTACAGCGGCGCCGACAACTGGCGGATCACCTCGTCGGCGTCGGTGCCCTGCGGCGCCTCGCCGCGCGCGACGGCTTCGGTCACCACGGGGGAGACCTCGGCGATGCGCTTTCGGTAGAAGCCTGCGAGCGCTTGCCCCGTGCTTGCGTCACACGTGGCGGCGGACATGATCGCCTTGAAAAGGGGACCCTGCCGGTCGTCGGTCAGGGTGCGCCGGATGAGGTTCGCGGCCGCCAGCAGGTCGGTCGGCAGCGACCCGGTGGACGGCCGCTGCGACGAGGTGTCGGCCATGTCGGTCAGTAGATCGGCGACTAGGGCCGGAACGGAACCCCATCGGCGGTAGACGGTGGACTTGCCCACCCTCGCTCGCTGGGCGACGGCGGTCAGTTCGACGCCGTGGAGGCCCGATTCGACGAGCAGGTCGGCGGCCGCGCGCAGAACCGCCTCCCGAACGGCAGCGGTTCGTCCACCGGGTCTGGTCACTGTGGGCACCTCGACATCATATCGGGAATCGAGTTTCGTTAAGGATGGATCCATGTTAGCGTCGCTATTGGGAACGGTGTCTCTTTAGGGAGTTGGCGTGGAGTATCGACAGGTGGGCAGTTCAGGGCTGGTGGTCTCTGAATTGAGCTTTGGCGCAGCGACATTCGGTGGCTCCGGGGAATTCTTCGGGGCGTGGGGTGACACCGACGTCGCTGAGGCGCGCCGCATGATCGACACCTGCGTCGATGCCGGGATCACGCTGTTCGACACGGCCGACGTCTACTCCGACGGTGCCTCCGAGCAGGTGTTGGGAGCGGCGTTGAAGGGCAGGCGCGATCAGGTGCTGATCTCGACGAAGGCGGGTCTGCCCACCGGCGACGGGCCAGGACAGGCGGGAACGTCGCGGTCCCGGCTCATCGAGGCCGTCGAGAAGGCGTTGCGCCGCTTGGATACCGACCGGATCGATCTCTTCCAACTGCACGCCTACGACGCGCACGCGCCCGTCGAGGAAGTGCTCGACACTCTCGACGTACTCATCACCCAAGGCAAGATCCGATACGCCGGGGTGTCCAACTTCTCGGGCTGGCAGTTGATGAAGTCGCTGTCCGCCGCGGAGTCGGCTCGTCACCCGCGATACGTCGCGCACCAGGTGTACTACTCGCTGATCGGACGTGACTACGAGTGGGAACTGATGCCCTTGGGGCTCGACCAGGGTGTGGGCGCGCTGGTCTGGAGCCCGCTGGGATGGGGACGTCTGACGGGTCGGATTCGACGTGGTGCACCGTTGCCCGAGCGGAGCAGGTTGCACGCCACGGCGGATGCGGGGCCGCCCGTGGACGACGCACTGCTCTTCGACGTCATCGACGTACTCGATGCGATCGCGCAGGACACGGGTCGAACGGTTCCACAGGTGGCGCTGAACTGGCTGTTGCGGCGGCCCACGGTGTCGTCGGTCATCGTCGGCGCGCGTGACGCTACCCAGTTGGCGGAGAACCTCGGAGCCGTCGGCTGGGCACTGAGCGATCAGCAGGTGGCCCGGCTCGACGCCGTGAGTTACCGCGAGGCGCCGTACCCGTATTTTCCGTACTTCCGGCAGGACGGGTTCGCCCGGCTCAACCCGCCGGTGTTCGCGCGACCCTAGGAGCTACGCGGGCAGATCCGTGTACTGCATGGCGAATCCGTCGGCGCTGAACGTGAAGCCCTTGCCGGTCAGCTCACTGGCGCAGGAGATTCCCGTCGCTTCCTGCACGTTGCACCGAAACCCGGAGACGATCAGCACCTTGCCGAAGGGCAGGATGGCGGCGGGTCCTGGGACCAGCGAGTATCCCGGTGGGTCGAGAGCGGCGAACTGGGGATCGGCGTCCCTGCCCACCTGGATGGCATTCGGCGTGGTGTCCGTCCCGTCCTGTGCGGGCACGGTGTCGGGAGCGCCCTTGACGGGGATGGTCGATCCCGTCGATGCCTGACAGCCCGCCGTCGCCCGCGGGATGATCTCGCAGACCCAACGCTTGCTCGGGCTGACGAAGTAGTAGGCCGTCTGCCCGTCGGACTGCGGTGCCGCGTAGTCGAAGGCGTTG
>JAOPWT010000332.1 GCA_025965555.1 Mycobacterium sp. | reverse complement strand
CAGCCAGGTCGACTCGCTGATCAACCAGGGCGTCGACGGCATCATCATCGTTCCCATCCAAGCGGATTCGCTGGGACCCCAGGTACAGACCGCCAAGTCCAAGGGCATCCCGCTGGTGGCGGTCAACGCGGCGCTGAACAACAAGGACGTCGCAGGCAACGTCCAACCCGACGACGTGGCTGCGGGCGCCCAGGAAATGCAGATGATGGCCGACCACCTCGGTGGCAAGGGCAACATCGTCGTCCTGCAGGGCCCGCTCGGTCAGTCCGGCGAGATCGACCGCACCAAGGGCATCGAGCAGGTCCTTGCCAAGTACCCCGACATCAAGGTGCTGGCCAAGGACACGGCCAACTGGAAGCGCGACGAAGCGGTCAACAAGGTGAAGAACTGGATCTCCGGCTTCGGACCCCAGATCGACGCCGTGGTCTCGGAGAACGACGATATGGGCCTCGGCGCCCTGCAGGCGCTGAAGGAAGCCGGCCGCAACGGCGTGCCGATCGTCGGCATCGACGGCATCGAGGACGGCCTGAACGCCGTCAAGAGCGGCGAATTCATCGGCACCTCACTGCAGAACGGCACCGTCGAACTGTCCGCCGGACTCGCCGTCACCGACGCGCTGGTCAAGAAGCAACAGGTCAACACCGAGCCGGTCTACATCATGCCCGCGATCACCAAGGACAACGTCGACGTGGCGTACCAGCACGTGGTGAGCGAGCGCGCGAAGTTCCTGGCAGGCCTCAGTGCGCTGACGGCCCAGAACCTCAAGACCGGTGACATCGCCTACGAAGGCATCCCGGGCCAGAAGCAACCGTAATCATCCGTCCGACAACGTAATTCAATCAACAACGGAGAGAGCCTACAGATGAGACTGATCACGAAGCTGGGTGCCATCGCCTCGGCAGGCTTGCTGGGACTCGGGATGACCGCGTGCGGTGCAGGCGACACCTCGAGCAACAGCGGCACGACGAAGATCGGCGTCACGGTGTACGACATGAGCTCGTTCATCACCGCGGGCAAGGAGGGCATGGACACATATGCCAAGGCCAACAACATCGAGCTGGTGTGGAACTCGGCCAACAACGATGTGTCCACCCAGGCCAGCCAGGTCGACTCGCTGATCAATCAGGGCGTCGCCGCCATCATCGTCGTTCCCGTCCAGGCGGATTCACTGGCACCGCAGATCGCGTCGGCCAAGTCCAAGGGCATCCCGCTGTTGGCCGTCAACGCCGCGCTGGACAGCCCCGACCTCGCGGGCAACGTGCAGCCCGACGACGTGGCTGCGGGCGCCCAGGAGATGCAGATGATGGCCGACAAGCTCGGCGGTAAGGGCAACATCGTCATCCTGCAGGGCCCGCTCGGCGGCTCCGGTGAGATCAACCGAGGCAAGGGCATCGATCAGGTGCTCGCGAAGTACCCCGACATCAAGGTGTTGGCCAAGGACACGGCCAACTGGAAGCGCGATGAAGCGGTCAACAAGATGAAGAACTGGATCTCCAGCTTCGGACCGCAAATCAACGGTGTCGTGTCGCAGAACGACGACATGGGCCTCGGCGCCCTGCAGGCACTCAAGGAAGCCAACCGCACCGACGTGCCGATCGTCGGCATCGACGGCATCGAGGACGGCCTGAACGCCGTCAAGAGTGGCGAATTCATCGGCACCTCGCTGCAGAACGGCACCGTCGAACTGTCGGCCGGGCTGGCCGTCGCCAACGCGCTGGTCAAGAAGGAAGACGTCAACAAGGAGCCGGTCTACGTGATGCCCGCCATCACCAAGGACAACGTGGACGTCGCCATCGCGCACGTCGTCACCGAGCGTCAGAAGTTCCTCGACGGGCTCGGTGAGCTGACCGCGAGCAACCTCAAGACCGGCGACATCGCCTACGAGGGGATCCCCGGGCAGAAGCAGCCCTAAGTCCACCTGAATGAAACGGGATCGGCCACACCCCCGGTGGTCGGTCCCGTTTCTCGTCCAGGGGGCAGGGCGCGATGAGTTCTGCGGCACCCGCCAGTCGGTACCTGAAAACCAGGAAAGGCATCGATCGTGTCGGTTCAACATGTGCTGTCCGTCGTTCCCGTGTCCGACCTCGACGCGGCGAAGGCGTGGTACGAGAAACTCTTCGGGCGCCCGGCCGACAACAACCCGATGCCGGTGCTGGTGGAGTGGCAGGTGGTGCCGGGCGGCTGGGTTCAGGTGTTCGTCGACGAGGGCCGGGCCGGATCCGGCCTGCTGAACTTCGCCGTCGACGACCTCGAGGCCCACGTGAAGGACGCCACGGAGCGCGGTCTGGCCCCGGGCCCCGTCGAGGCCGTCAACAAGGGCGTCGAGTTGTCGACGCTGAATGATCCCGACGGCAACGTGATCCGGCTGATCGGGAACTTCCGCGTCGACTACTGACTCAGGCGAGACCGTCGCGTTCGCCGAGCGTGCGGCCACGGCGAGAAATCAGCCGAAAAATCGCCGTGGCGTCACGTTCGGCCGCTACTCGTTCTGATCGACGACTTGGTCGCGGAGGTCGGAGCTCAAGGACACCCGAACGAGCGCGGCGACCAGGCGGGCGGTGCTCCGCGGCGCCAGTTCGCCCAGCCGTTCAGCGTCCTTGGGAAGGCCCAGTTCGTGGGCCGTGGTGCGCGCGCGTTCGTCGAAGTAGGGCCGCAGCCAAGGCCACACGTCCTGCACTTCGCGCAGGAAGATGTCAGCGCCGGTCTCGCCGATGCCCGTGAAGCGTTGCAACGCACGGCGCACCTTGGCAGGGTCCTCGTCGCACTCAGCGGCGAGATTTCGCAGATCGCCGCGGTACTCGTCCCTCACGACGGTCGCCATGTCGGACAACCTGGTGGCCGAACTCTCGTCGTAGCGCGCGTATCCGGCACGGCCGAATGCGTCGATGAGGGATTGCCGATCCGCCTCCAGCACCGCTTCCGGAGTGCGGATGCCCGACTCGAACACTTCGCGGGCAGCCTTCGTGGCGACGTCCGCGCCGATCGGTTTACTCGCCAGCATGCAGAGCGCCAAGAGTTGGAACAGCGGCATGGGTTGGTTCTTCAGTCGAATGCCCGCCTCGGCGGCATACGTCGTGCCCGCGACGTCGAGAAGACGTCGTACGATTCGTGCGGCGTCCCCCATTTCGGTGCACGTACCCGATGCCCACGGTGACAAACGCGCCTACTTGGGCGGCAGGGTCTTGGCGTGGTCGACGCCACGTTTCACCCAAGACTGCAGTTGGCGCGTGGTCTTGACACCGTCGGTTGCCACCCGCAGCCAGCCGCGAGCCTCGCGACCTGCCATCACCATCGGTTCGACGTGCTCGCGCTCGAGCAGCTTGGCCGTGTCACCCGGCGGCACCCGCACCATCAGTCCGCCGCGACCGCTCGCGGCGACGGCCAGGTGACCGTTGATCAGGAATGCCAGGCCGCCGAACATCCGCTTCTCCTCGGCACGCTCGCCCGCCGTCAACTCCCGGATGCGGTTCGCGAGATCCTCGTCGTACGCCATGTCATCCGACGGTAGTCACAGGTTCGGCGTCCAGCCGAGTCGTGGTCCCAGAGTCTCCGCCATGTCGGTGATGATCTGCAGATAGTCGGCTTCGTCGAAGGTGAAGGGCAGCGCGAAGGCGATTTCGTCGGCGCGCTGGAAGCCGGCGTGCTCGAACAGTTGGTCGGCCAACTCGTCGGAGGTGCCGACGTAGTCGGGGGAGAAGAGCATGCCGCGCGGAGCCGGGCCGCCGGCGACCTTCGGTGCGAGCCCCTGCGGCGACTTGGTGCGCTCGAACCGACCGGCCGCGTACTCCCGGTATCTGCGAATCTGGTCGTCGGTGGCCGAGTCGGTCGGAATGACCACCAAACCCTGTGACACTCTTGCCTTTTCGGGATGAGCATGGTTCTCGCGGTACGCGTCGATCTGCTCGCCCTGGATGGTGGCGAAGTCGCGCGACTCGGTGCCCTCGATGCTGACCACGGAACTGGTCAGATAGTTGATGCCCTGCCGGCCTGCCCAGATGGCGGATTCTCTGCCGCCGCCGTACCAGACCCGGTCCGCCAAGCCCGGCGAGTGGGGCTGGATGCGGTTGGTGAACTGCTCGATGCCGACGACACCCTCGAATCCGCTGACGGGCTCACCACGAAGGCATCGCAGCAGCCGAAGCACCCGCTCCTTCGAGAAGTCCTCCAGCTCGTGGGTGTCGGGGTACAGCGCGCTCTTGTAGTCGTCGTACCGCATCGGGGTGCCCACGGAGACCCCGGGATTGATCCGACCGCCGGACAGGATGTCGACGGTGGCCAGGTCCTCGGCCAGCCGAAAGGGGTTCTCGAGGCCCAGCGGGATGACGGCGGTGCCCAGTTCGATGCGCGACGTGCGTTGGCTGGCTGCCGCCATGATGGCCACCGGGGAGGAGATGCCGGGCTGGAGATGCCGGTCGCGGAGCCAGACGCTGTCGAAGCCGAGCGCCTCGGCACGCTGGATCACCTGCAGCGTCTCCTCGATGCCGGGCCCAGGGTCGCTCTGGTCGAACCGCCCGATGGTCAGGAACCCGAGCTTGCGCAACGGTTCTCCACGTCTCGGCATGGCACCACCCTTCTATGCCGAGCAGACGCAAAGGTGCCGTGGACACCGGCGTGTCGGGCACCTTTGCGTCTGCTCGCGGGGAACTCTTCGTCAGGCGGCGACGGTAGCCGCCTCCGCCACCGACTCCAACGCCTGGGCGACGATGTCGGCGACGTCGGTCATCGGCTTGACGTCCAGCGCCTCGAGCACCTCGGCCGGGACGTCGTCCAGGTCGGCCTCGTTGCGCTGCGGGATGAACACCGTCTTCAGCCCGGCCCGCTGCGCGGCGAGCAGTTTCTGCTTCACCCCGCCGATGGGCAACACCCGACCGTTCAGCGTGACCTCACCGGTCATGCCGACGTCGGAGCGCACCTGCCGTCCGGTGGCCATCGACACCAGTGCCGTGACCATCGTGACGCCTGCCGACGGACCGTCCTTCGGCACCGCGCCCGCGGGAACGTGGATGTGGATCTGTCGATCCAGCGCCTTGCGGTCGACGCCCAACTGCTCGGCGTGTGCGCGGACGTAGGACAGCGCGATCTGCGCCGACTCCTTCATCACGTCACCCAACTGACCCGTCAGCTGCAGCCCTGGCTCACCGTCGTTGCCGTTCGCCTCGATGAAGAGCACGTCGCCACCAAGGCCGGTGACGGCCAGACCGGTCGCGACGCCCGGCACCGCGGTGCGTTCCTCGGACTCCGGCGTGAAGCGCGGACGGCCAAGGTAGCCGACGAGATCGGGCTCGTCGATGACGAGCTTCGCCGGGTCGACGGCCAGCTTCGTGGTCGCCTTGCGCAACGCCTTGGCCAACAACCGCTCGAACTGGCGCACGCCAGGTTCACGCGTGTAGTCCGCGGCGATCTTGCGCAACGCCTCGTCGGTGACCGAGACCTCGTCGGTGGTCAGCGCCGCCCGCTCCCGCTGCCTCGGCAGCAGGAAGTCGCGGGCAATGGCGACCTTGTCGTCCTCGGTGTAGCCGTCGATCTGCACCAGTTCCATCCGGTCCAGCAGGGCCGACGGAATGTTCTCGATGACGTTGGCGGTGGCCAGGAACACGACGTCCGACAGGTCGAGGTCGATGTCGAGGTAGTGGTCGCGGAACGTGTGGTTCTGCGCCGGATCCAACACCTCGAGCAGCGCCGCACTCGGATCGCCGCGGTAGTCCGAACCCACCTTGTCGATCTCGTCGAGCAGCACGACGGGGTTCATCGAGCCCGCCTCGCCGATGGCCCGAACCAGGCGGCCCGGCAGTGCGCCGACGTAGGTGCGCCGGTGGCCGCGGATCTCGGCCTCGTCACGCACACCACCGAGGGCGACGCGAACGAACTTGCGGCCCAACGCACGCGCCACGGACTCACCCAGCGACGTCTTGCCGACGCCGGGAGGGCCTGCCAGAACCATGACGGCACCAGAGCCACGCCCACCCACGACCTGTAGTCCGCGCTGCGAACGACGGGCACGCACGGCCAAGTACTCGACGATGCGGTCCTTGACGTCCTCCAACCCATGGTGGTCGGCGTCCAGGATCTCGCGCGCCGACTTCAGGTCGGTGGAGTCCTCGGTCGTGACGTTCCACGGCAGGTCGAGTACGGTGTCCAGCCAGGTGCGGATCCAGCCGCCCTCCGGGCTCTGCTCGCTCGACCGTTCCAGCTTGCCGACTTCGCGCATCGCGGCCTCGCGCACCTTCTCGGGCAGCTCGGCGTCCTCGTCGCTGGCCCGATAATCGTCGGTCCCGTCGGTTTCGGACTCACCGAGCTCCTTGCGGATGGCGGTCAGCTGCTGACGCAGCAGGAATTCCTTCTGCGTCTTCTCCATGCCGGTGCGGACGTCGTCGGCGATCTTGTCGTTGACCTCCACCTCGGCCAGGTGTTCGGCGGTCCAGTCGATGAGGCTGCGCAGCCGCTCGGCCACGTCCTCGGTCTCCAGCAGTTGCCGCTTCTGCACGTCGGTCAGGTATGAGGCGTAGCCGGCCGTATCGGCCAACGCCGACGGCTCGGTGATCTTGTTGACCACGTCGACGATCTGCCACGCCTCGCGGCGCTGCAACATGGCCAGCAGCAGCTTCTTGTACTCGGCGCCCAGCGCCTTGGTCTCGTCGGTCGGGTCGGCGTCGGACGCCTCGGTGACCTCGACCCACAGTGCTGCGCCCGGTCCGGTGGTCCCGGAGCCGATGTGCGCACGCTTCTCGCCACGGACGACCGCGGCGGCGCCACCACCGGGGACACGTCCCACCTGCACGATCGACGCGATGACGCCGTAGGTGGGGTAGCGGTCCTCGAGCCGCGGCGCGATCAGCAGCTTCCCGCTCTCGCTCGCCTGCGCGGCGTCGACGGCGGTCCGGGCGGCGTCGTCGAGCTCGACGGGCACGACCATTCCTGGCAGCACGATCGGCTCGCTGACGAAAAGGACGGGCACAACATTCGGCGTTGTGTTTTCTGGCATCAATCCTCCAAAGTTCAGCCTGATGCGCTCAACCTTTGGGCGGGGCGGTTTGTTCCCGGATTACGCGGCGGCCTCTGCGGGCGCCGCATTCCTTCGGCCGACGACGACGGTGGCCAGCACCAGCAGCCCGATGACCGGCAGCGTGATTGCCGAGCTCACGCCGTTGGCGGCATCGACGGAGAGGTTGGCGATGACCACCAGCCGAATGCCCACCTCGATCAGCAGCCCGATGCCCCACATCGCCGAGAGCTGAACGTGGACGCGACGGCGCCGGGCCGCGGCGGCCTCGTCGACGACCTCGGCTCGACCGAACCGCTCGCCGACGACCTGTGTCAACGGGGTGCCGACGAAGCAACTGCCAAGGAAGAACAGCCCGCCGAGGCCGTTGACGAAGGTGTTGCCGACGAGGATCAGCCTGGCATCACTGGTGGCCAGTCCGACGGCAAGACTCAGCCCGAAGGTCAACAACAGATAGATGGCAAAGGGGTCCAGCCGGCGGCTCCTCACCACGCCATAGACCACTCGCAGCCCGGACAACACCGTGGCCGACAGCAGCGCGACGTATTCGGAGACCCCGGCGGCCCGCAAACCGTAATAGGCAACCAGGGGAGGTGCCACGTCGAGGAGGACCGTCTGGAAGAGCGGGCGCAGTGACCGGCGCTGGGCCGGTGCCGGATCGCTCACGCGGCCAGCCTAGGCACGCTTCCTGCGCGCCTTCTGTTGGGGAATAGCCGTCCCGCCGCAGGAGTCGTAGCTCTCATGACCAAAGCCGTTCAGTTCGACCAATACGGAGACATCGACGTTCTCGAGGTACGCGACGTTGCGCGTCCGGTTCCCGGCGACGGCGAGGTACTCGTCGAGGTGAAGGCGGCGGGCCTCAATCCCGGCGAGGCCATGATCCGGCAGGGCATGCTGCACGACCGCTGGCCCGCGACCTTCCCGTCGGGCGAGGGCAGCGACCTGGCCGGCATCGTCGTCGAACTGGGCAGCGGCGTCGAGCGTCTGTCGATCGGCGACGAGGTGGTCGGCTTCTCGCTGACGCGATCCAGTCACGCCGAGTTCACCGCGGTACCCGTCGAGCAGCTGACCCCGAAGCCGGCCGCCGTGCCGTGGGAGGTGGCCGGTGGCCTCTATACCGCGGGCACCGCCGCGTATGCCGCCGTGCGTTCGGTGAACCTCGGCGCGGGGGACGTCGTCGCGGTGTCCGGCGCGGCAGGCGGAGTCGGCGCCATCGCCGTCCAGCTCGCCAGGCGTTCGGGCGCAACGGTTCTCGGGATCGCCGGACCTGCCAACGACGAATGGTTGGCAGCCCACGGCGTGACCCCGGTCAACTACGGTGACGAGCTCGCGAGCCGTCTGCGGGCCGCCTCACCGACCGGCCGGATCGACACGTTCCTCGACTTGTTCGGCGGGGGCTACGTGGAACTGGC
>JAOPWT010000319.1 GCA_025965555.1 Mycobacterium sp. | reverse complement strand
GTGCCAATGTGGTGGGATGACCGCACGCCAACTCGCTCGGCTGGCCGGTGCTCCGGTCGCGATCGCCCTCGCCCTTCTGGTTTCTCCCTGCGGCGTTCCGACGTCCTCGGCCGCGCCCTGTTCAGACGTCGAAGTCGTCTTCGCCCGTGGCACATTCGCACCACAAGGACTCGGCGGTACCGGACAGGACTTCGTCAACGCCGTACGCGCGAAGGTCGGAGCCAAGTCCGTCGGCGTGTACGCCGTCGTCTATCCGGCGAGCACCGACTTTCCCACGGCCGTCGACGGCATCCGGGATGCCGCCAATCACATCGAGGACACGGCGGTGAACTGCCCGAACACGAAGATGGTGCTCGGTGGGTACTCGCAGGGCGCGGCGGTCATCGGGTTCGTCACCGCCAACGCCGTGCCAGGCGGTGTCGACCCCTCCGAGGTGCCCAAGCCGATGCCCGCCGACGTCGCCGACCACGTCGCGGCCGTCGCCCTCCTCGGCAAGCCGGACGTGTCGTTCATGAAGATGATCAACCAGCCGGCGGTCACGGTCGGCCCGCTCTATGCGGGCAAGGCCGTGGAACTGTGCGCGCCGGGTGATCCCATCTGTTCCGACGGGGACGACGGTGCCGCGCACACCAGCTACACGACCATCGGCTTGACCGACCAGGCCGCGGCGTTCGCGGCAAGCAAGGTCTGAGGCCCGACATCGAAGCAGGCCCGGTCGGCGGTAATCTCAGCGAGTCGTTGAACAGAACTCGTCGCGGCAGTGCATATCCTCGGCGCATGAGCGAGGACGTCGTGGTGATCCACACCGACGGCGGGTGCCGACCCAATCCCGGCCCCGGCGGTTGGGGGGCGGTGCTGCGCCAGCGCCAGCACGTCCGCGAGATGTGCGGCGGCGAGCCCGGCGAGACCAGCAACAACCGGATGGAGTTAACCGCGCCGATCATGGCGCTGGAGGCACTCACCAGACCGGTGGTGGTGCATCTTTACACCGACAGCACCTACGTCCGCAGCGGCATCACCAAGTGGGTCCTCGGCTGGGAACGCAACGGCTGGATGACCGCCGCCAAGCAGCCGGTGAAGAACGTCGATCTCTGGCAGCGACTCCAGACGGCCTGCGCGCGGCACCAGGTCGAGTGGTTCTGGGTGAAGGGACATTCGGGTGTCGCCGACAACGAGTTGGCCGACGTGCTCGCGACAAGGGGAATGCAGGAAGCGATCAAGGGTTCTTGACGAGGCTGCTACTCCCACCCGACTTCGCCCGGCTCCTTGTCCGGTCGCATGCCACGCCAACTGGGTTGCCTTAGCCTGCCGTCCGAGGTGCGCTCGCTATAGCGCACCTCCCCCACCAACGTCGGCTCGACGTAGGTCACCCCCTTGGCATCCGGCCCGGAAAGCCTTGTCCTGAAGGGTGATTGATCGGTGCGCAGCGGCGCGAGCGTCTTCTTCAGCTTCGCCAGGTCCTTGTCCGTGAACCCGGTCCCGACCCTGCCCGCGAATTTCAGGCCACCGTCTTCTGGCACACCGACGAGCAGGGCGCCGATGCCACTGGTGCGGCCGCCCTCACCCGCGCGCCAGCCACCGATGACCACCTCCTGGGTGAGCCAGAGTTTGTCCTTGAGCCACGACGAGGACCGCCTGCCCGGTTGATAGGTGGAGTCCCGCCTCTTGGCGACGACACCTTCCCACCGCCGCTCGCGGGCGTACCGGAGCGCTTCGGCCCCGTCCCCGGGGAGTTGCTCGGGGACGATCAACCCGCCGCCGTCGGCCAACGCCTCCAGAATCCTGCGGCGATCGGAGTACTTGGCGCGCAACAGGGATCGGCCATCCAGAGAGAGCACGTCGAACGCCCAGAACTCGATGTTGGCGCCCGCGGCCCGATTCTGCATCGCACCGAAGTTCGGCACCCCCGATTCGTCCAGCGCGACGATCTCGCCATCGAGTACCACGTGATGGTCCGCCAAATCGGCTGCGAGCGAGCCGAGTTGCGGGAAGTCAGCGGTCACGTCGCGTCCACTGCGCGACTGCAGCCGCAGACTTCCGTGGTCGGCGTCGACGAGCAGCCGATACCCGTCCCACTTGCCCTCGAAGGCCCACACCACCGCGTTCAGCTTCTCGACCGAGCCGTGGGTGGCCAGCATGGGCGCGAGATCGGCTGGGGTGGGCTGGTTCTGCTCCTTCATCCGGTGGGCAAGCCAGTTCTTCCCGCCGGTCTGGATCAGCGCGTAGCGTCCGGAGATCTTGCTGCCGTGCAGCGTGACGATGACCTCTCCGCCCTTCTCGGGACCGTCGGGTGAATTGTCGTGGAACTTCTCCGTCTCGTACGTGCCCGAGTCCCAGACGATCACCTTGCCGCCGCCGTACTCGCCCTTGGGAATCGTGCCTTCGAACGTCGCGTACTCCAACGGGTGGTCCTCGGTGTGCACCGCGAGGTGGTTGACGGAGGTCGTCTCGGGCAGGTTCTTCGGCACCGCCCACGACACCAGCACCCCGTTGCGCTCGAGCCGGAAGTCGTAGTGCAGCCGTCGCGCGTGATGCTCCTGGATCACGAAGGTGTCGTCGTTGCCGACGGTCGGCGGCTTCTGCGGCACCGGTTCGCGCGTCTTGCCCGCATCGCGCATGCTGCGGTAGGTCGTGAGTTTGTCTGCCAGCGGGACGTTCTCGTCGAGCGGCGCGAGGAGATCACCGTCCCGCGCAACGCGTTCGAGAACCTCGTCGAAACGTAGGTGCCTCAGGTCGGGATCCCCGATCTCGTCCCAGGTGCGGGGCGCGGCGACGGTCGGGTGTTCACGGCCGCGCATCGAGTACGGCGCGATGGTGGTCTTCGCGGCGCTGTTCTGGCTCCAGTCGACGAACACCTTGCCGGTGCGCAGGCTCTTGGTCATCGTCGCCGTCACCTGTTTTGGCATCGTCTTCTCGAGTTGCTGGGCGATGCGCTTCGCCAGCACCGACGCACCGTGGCTGCTGATCGGTTCCTGCAGTGGCACATACAGGTGCAGGCCCTTGCTGCCGCTGGTCAACGGGAAGGTGGTCAGCCCGATGTCGGTGATGATCCCGCGCACCTCTTGGGCGACCTCGCAGAGTTGGTGGAATGTGACGTCCTCGCCGGGGTCGAGGTCGAACACGATCCGCGTCGCCGGACCTGGTTCGGGCCCTGCGTCATTACCCACTCCGCTTCGCCCACCCACGAACCGCCACTGCGGGACGTGCACCTCGAGTGAGGCCTGTTGGGCGATCCAGGCCAGGCCCTCGCGGGTGTTGATGATCGGGTAGGTGGTGCTCCCGGACTTGTGCACGACGGTGCCGCGCTCCAACCAGTCCGGAGCCGACGACGCGAGTTGCTTCTCGAAGAAGTCCGGCTGCCCGACGCCGTTCGGCCAGCGCTTGCGGGTGACGGGCCGGCCCGCGATGTGCGGCACCATGGCGTCGGCGATCGTGACGTAGTACTCGAAGACCTCCGCCTTGGTGGTGCCCGTGGCCGGGTAGAGCACCTTGTCGGGGTTGGTCAATTTGACCCGCTCGTAGCGCTCCACCACCACACGGTATTACCCGCCGTTACGTTGATCTAATGGCGAAGTTGTTGGCAGCTTTCGCGCTGACCGCGATGGGCGTGTTCGCGGCGCCGCACGCCGCCGCGGACCCCGCCGATCTGGTGCCCTACTGCTCCGGTGACCAGACGCCGATGAATACCAACTGCCGGGCCACCTCGTCGCAGATCTTCACCCATGACAACTCGGGGGTCAGCCCGCAGCTGCCGTACGGCGTCGACCCCGGAAACGATCCCGCGATCTGACGCAACGTCGTCAGGCCGCGTTGGGTTCTGGGCCGCCTGGTCGGTCATCTACCTCAGCGAGACGCTGAACGTGATTGTCCCCGTAGCCGGTTGGTCGGCACTGGGCTACCGATTCGTCATCGGGTGGCCGGTAGAGGCGTTCGGGGCGGTGGTAATCGTTGATACGGGCTTGGCCGGTGTCGAGGCGCGCCGGTGGGATCCATTCGACGTCGTTCTGGGCATTGATCCGCGTGGTCCAGCCCTCGGGGCCAACCGCGCGGTTATCGGGCCCGCACGCCAGACCCAGTTCGTCGACGTTGGTCTGTCCGTCGTCGGCCCAGTCGCAGGCGGCGTGGTGAACTTGACTGCCGTAGGCGGGCACCGTGCAGCCGGGCTTGGTGCAACCCCCATCGCGGGCGATCAGCATTATCCGCTGAGCAGGCGAGGCGCCGCGGCGGGCGCGAAAAAGGTTGAGGGCCGACCCGGTGGCATTGTCGAACACCGCAAGGTAGTGGTTCGCGCGCGCAGCCAGTCGGATCACGTCGCTGACCGGCATCACGGTGCCGCCGCCGGTGACGCCGACCCCGACGCGGCTCTCCAGGTCCTGCAGAGTGGTGCGGATGATGATCGAGGCTGGCAACCCGTTGTGCTGACCGAGTTCACCGCTGGCCAGCACGCTACGCCCAGCCGCCACCAGTGCGTCGTGCTGGCGCTGGGCCAGGGTGCGGTGGTCGTTGTCGATCTGCTTCTGGGTGGGAGTCCCCGAAATGCACGGATTCTCGTCGGCGGGGTTGCACATCCCCGGTGCTGCCCACTTGGCGAAAATCGCCTCGTAGATGGCCCACGCTTCGGGGGTGAGGTTGGCCTTGATCTGGGTCATCCCGTCAGGCTGCTGGGGTGTCTTCGTCGCGCCGCGGCGACGCGCGCGTTCGGTGTCGTCGGGTACGGGGCCGTCCTGGTCGAGCAGGAACAGGGTTCTGTCGGCGTTGTCCTTGAGTTCCTTGGGCCCGACTCCCATCGCGGTCCGAACCAGGTCGGCCTCGATTTGCGCACACGTGCTGGCGTCCATCGCAGGTGGGATACGCTCCATCGCCTGACGCAGAATCCCCACGTGTTCGCGGTTGATCAAACCGTGGGCCTGGGCGATGGCCGTGCACGCCAACACCGGCTTCAGTGGTGCGCCGCTCAGCGCCTGGCGCGGCCCCAATGTGGCTGCTTCGTCGAGTCGGCGGCCGGCCTCGCCAGGCGAGATTCGCCACCGGATCGCCAAGACGTCGCGCCACGACTTGGCGCCCATCGCCTTCGCCGTTGTCTCGGCCTGCAAGCGGGTCAGCATGCGGTGACCCTGAACGGGCAGTTGACAAGTGAGCGTTTCGAGTTCGTCGAGGACGCCGACCAACTCGACCTCGGTGAGTGCATCGACAGGCAGCGCGGTCATCGCGTCGTGCGCCGCACGCAATGCGGCTACCGCCGCCTGCCAAGAAGTCCGGTTCGATAGACCTTCCACAACTCGAACATAGGTTCGAATTCTAAGTACTTGGTGACGCATTTCCGAAGATTTCACTAAGAGCTCGTCGGACCGCGCTCCAGAACGTAAAGCGTTGACAACAAACTAGTTTCGAGGTCTTCCAGCTGACTCGAACGGGCGTCAGTCGTCATCCGTCCGCAGGACCGCGAACGGCGCCGTCGGCACCTCGGCCACGGCCATCTTGGCGGCGGAGTCAGTGGGGATGACGTCACCGGCTAACGCAGCGAGCGCCTTGTTGGTGCCGACGTCGCGACCGGCCTTCTCGCTCAGCAGCCACCGCACCTCGAGCAGATCGCAGTACGCCTGGATCGGCGTGCCCCGGAACTGGACGACCTCGTGCGCCAGCTGCTCGTACGGAGTCAGCACCTCGATGACCCACAGCCGCGCGGCCGTCGACTCGTCGACGTCGTGGCCGGCCTCGAGGCACAACTGCGCCTGGTATGCGTGAAGGTCACCGAGCAGGATGGCCGCCTGGCCTTCGCCAACGTCCAAGCCGGTGAGCTCCTGCAGATGCTGAGCGTGGTACCGGCGGTCACCGACGGCGACGCGAACCCGCATGCGGCTGGCGTCCGACGCATCCGGTTGCAGGGAGAGCTCGTCGACGGCGAAGCCGAGATCGTTGAGGCGGCGGATGGTCCCCTCGACGCGGTACCGATCGGAGAAGCCGAACACCGGCTCGGCGTGGAGTAGCTCCCACAGCGTGTCGTAGCGGACCTGCACCTCCTCGGCCTCGGCGATCAGGGTCTCGTGCATCTCCTCGGGAAGGCCGAGCCGCTCGGCGAGATCGACCAGGCCCTCCGCCACGTTCTCCACCAGGATCTCGAGGTCATGCCTGCGCTGACCCCGACTCAGCGACGGGTGGACCTCGGAGGTCTCGGCGTCGACCAGCCACGCCTGGAGAAGCTGTCCGTCACGCGAGAACAACGTGTTCGCCAACGAACAGTCGCCCCAGAACACCCCATGACGGTGCAGCTCGACCAACAGGCCCGCCATCGCATCCAGCAGGCGGGCCCGGTGCCTGGGCTGGTCGGGCGGCAGCCGCATGAAGAGCCTGCGGTACTGCCAGGAGCCCTCGAGGTAGCGGGTCACCAGGATCGCGGTCTCGAACTCGGGTTGCAGCACCAGCCCCGCCGGACGCACCGCGGGTAGCCCCATGTCCTCGAGCCGCCGCAGGACGTCGTACTCCTTCATCGCGATTCGCGGTGGCATGTCCTTGACCGCCCAGAGATGGCCGTCGGCTTCGACGAACTTCACCAGGTGGCGGCTCATCCCGACGGCAATGTCGCGCAGTGGTACGTCGGGGACCACCCACTCCGAAAGTGGTTTGTCCCACGGCAACCCGAGGAGATCGGGCGTCGGTGCGCGGAGCCGCAACTCCGGCGGGCGCATGCTAGTTGAGGCGCTCGCCCGAGCTCGGGTCGAACAGGTGCACGGCGCCTTCGGGATGCCTGCGCAGCCGCACCGTGTCAGCCAACCTGGGAGCCTTGCGCGGGTTACAGCGCGCCACCAACTCGACGCCGCCGGAGCCCGAGCCCGCGTGCGTGTAGACGTAAGCCTCGCTGCCGAGATCCTCGACGAGGTCGACGACGACCTCCACGCCACCGGAATCGGTGAGCTCGAACTGCTCGGGACGAACTCCGACGGTGACCTCCTTGAGGCCCGCCTCGCTCAGCTTGGTCAGTTGGTCTCGCTCGAGTTCCAGCGTCGAGTCACCGATCCGAACGCCGTCGGCGGCGATCGGCGCGGTGAACAGGTTCATCGCGGGCGATCCGATGAAGCCGGCCACGAACGCGTTCTCCGGGCGATCGTAAAGCTCGTTGGGCGAAGCGAATTGCTGCAGCTTGCCGAAGCGCAGCACCGCCACCCGGTCGCCCATCGTCATGGCCTCGACCTGGTCGTGCGTGACGTAGACAGTGGTGGTGCCCAGGCGGCGCTGCAGCGCGGCGATCTGAGTGCGGGTCTGCACGCGCAGCTTGGCATCGAGGTTGGACAGCGGCTCGTCCATACAGAACACCTGCGGTTCGCGCACGATGGCACGGCCCATCGCGACACGCTGTCGTTGACCGCCGGACAGCTTGGCGGGCTTGCGATCCAGATGCTCGGTCAGGTCGAGGATCTTCGCCGCATTCTCGACCTTCTTCCGGCGCTCCTCGGCAGACACCCCGCGCAACTTCAGTGCGAAGCCCATGTTCTCGGCGACCGTCTTGGTCGGGTATAGCGCGTAGTTCTGGAACACCATCGCGATGTCGCGGTCCTTGGACGCCACCCCCGTCATGTCCTTGCCACCGATCTCGATGGCGCCTTCGTCGATGTCCTCGAGGCCGGCCAGCATGCGCAGGGCGGTGCTCTTGCCGGAGCCGGAAGGGCCGACCAGGACGATGAATTCACCGTCCTGGATGTCGAGGCTGAGATTGTCGACGGCGAGTTTGTCCGAACCCTCGTAGATGCAGGTGGCGTTCTTGTAGGTGATCGTTGCCATGTCTGAGTTCTCCTTGTCAGATGAGGAAGTGGGGTTGGTTACTTGATCGCGCCGAACGAAAGTCCGCGCACCAGCTTGTTCTGTGCGAACCAGCCGCACAGGATCACGGGGAGTGCGGCCATGGTTGCGGCCGCCGACAGCACGGCCCAGTACTGACCCTCACCGGCGATGAAGCCGACGAGGTACACGGGCATGGTCTGAGCGTTCACCGCGGTGAGGTTCACCGCGAGGAAGAACTCGTTCCAGGCGAAGATCACGCAGATGAGCGCGGTGGCTGCGATGCCGGGTGACACCAACGGAAGGATCACCTCGCGCACCGAACGCCACAGGCTCGCGCCGTCGAGGCTGGCGGCCTCGAGGAGTTCGCCTGGGACCTCGAGGAAGAACGAGCGCATCATCCAGATGGCGATCGGCAGGTTCATCGACGTGTAGAGGATGACCAGGGCCCAGATGTTGTCCAGCAGACCAAGATTGGACACGATCACGTACAGCGGCAGGATCGCCGCGACGACGGGCAGCATCTTGGTACTCATGAAGAAGAACAACGCATCCGACGTCTTGCGGACGGGCCGCAACGACAGTGCGAACGCGGCGGGCACACCAAGGAGCAGCACCAGAATCGTCGACATGGCAGTGGCGAACACCGAGTTCAACATCGCGGGCCCGATGCCCTGATCGAAGACTGCGGCGTATTGATCCAGCGTCGGGGCGAAGAACAGTTTCGGCGGATTGGTCGCCGCGTCACTCTCCTGCTTGAACGACGTCAGCACCATCCAGAACACCGGGAAGAAGAACCCGAGCCCGACGAGCCACGCGACCACACCCCACGGGCTGAACTTCCTGGACTTCTTCTTGCGTTCTGGAGCTGCGTCGCTTGGTGCCGTCACTCTTTCGGCAGTAGTAGTCATGATCAGGCCGCCTCTTCCTTGCCGGAGAACGATTTGAAGATCAAGCGAAGCGCGAAGCTGGCGATGATCATCGTGAAGATGACGACCACCACGCCCATGGCTGCGGCCTGGCCCATGTCGAAGCCCAGGAACGCGCGCTGATAGATGTAGAACGGCAGGTTCGCGCTGGCGACACCGGGTCCGCCCTGGGTCATCATGAAGATGGCGTCGAACGTGTTGACCAGGTAGATCGCGCCGAGCACGACGCCCAACTCGATGAAGCGCCGAAGATGGGGCAGCGTCAACTCGCGGAAGAGTTGGATCGCGGTAGCACCATCGACCCGGCCCGCCTCGAGTTGATCGCGAGGCATCGACGTGAGGCCGGCCAGGATCAGCAGCATCATGAACGGCGTCCACTGCCAGATCAATTCGACCATCACCATCGCCAGCGGGAACTGACCGATCCAGTCCACTGGGCCGATGCCCACCAAGGAAAGCAGCCAGTTGAGGATGCCGTTGTTGGGGTCGAGGATCGTCGTCTTCCAGATCAGCGCTCCCGCAACGGGAGTGATCAGGAACGGAGTGATCAAGAGCGTTCGCACGACGCCGCGTCCCAGGAACGCGCGATCGAGCAGCAGCGCGAGAACCAGGCCGAGCAGCGCCGAGATCAGTACCACGCCGACGATCAGGATGACGGTGTTGCCTGCCACCGACCAGAACTGGCTGTCCTGGACCACGGCGATGTAGTTGTTCAACCCGACGAATCGCCGTGAGCCCGGCCGGACCAGGTTCCACGACAGCGTCGAGTAGTACAGGGTGAACAGGAACGGAACCTGCGTCACGGCGATCATGAAGATCAGCGCGGGCAGTAGCGGTCCCCGCCTGCGCCATCCCTCGGCGCGAGTCACGCCGACGTCCTGCGCTTCGCGAATCTTGCGGACCCGTTCGGCGACGGCCCCCTGACCGGCGTCCGACTCGGTTTCAGCAGTAAGCGTCATCACTTCTCCTGGTAGCTCTTGCCGACGACCTCGGCGTATTTCTGTGCTTGTTCCATGGCCGCGTCGACGGACTTCTGTCCGGCGATCGCCGCGCTGATCTGCTGGCTCACCCGTGTTCCCAGATCCTGGAACTCGGGAATCCCGACGAACTGCACGCCCGTGTACGGAACTGGTTGCACCGTCGGCTTGTTCGGGGTCGCGTTGGTGATCGACTGCAGCGTCAACGGGCCGTAGGACTTCGAGATCGCCTCGTATTCCGGCAGGTCCGTGTAGGTCGACGTCCGGCTACCCGGTGGGACGCGTGCCCAGCCCAGCTGCTCGCCGACCAACTTCATGTAGTCCTTGCTGGTCATCCACGAGATGAACTTCCAAGCACCCTCGGGGTTCTTGGCCGCCTTGGGAATGCCCAGTGCCCAGGTGTAGAGCCAGCCGGAGTTGGGCTTCTCCACGATTGGTGCGGGCAGGTAGCCGATCTTGCCGACGAGATCCGGGTACGTCTTGGGATCCTCGAGCACCGAGACCGCGGACGTCGCGTCGTACCACATCGCGGTCTGGCCTTGGCCGAAGAGGTTGGCGCACTCCTGGAAACCCGTTGAGGAGGCTCCCAATTCACCGGAGTCCTTGATCGTGTTGACGTAGAAGTTGACGGCGGCCTTCACCTGGGGGCTGTTGAGTTGCGCGTTCCACTTTTCGTCGAACCAGCGGCCGCCGAAGGTGTTGATGACCGTGTCCAAGGGTGCGAGCACCTCACCCCAGCCGGGCTTCCCGCGCAGGCAGATCCCCGCCCGATCGGCGGTCTTCAACTGCTTGGCCCACCCCGCGACTTCCTGCCAGGTGGGCTGGTAGTTCGGATCCTGGTTGACCGTGATGCCGGCCTGTTCGAACATGTCCTTGCGGTACATCAGGAACGACGACTCGCCGTAGAACGGGACCGAGTTCATGTTGCCCTCGTAGGACAACGAGTCCCGCAGCGACGGGATGAAGTCGTTCTCGTCGTATCCCGGGGTGTTCTTCGCGTAGTCCGAGAGATTGAGCAGCCAACCGTCTTTCGCCCACTGCGGGGTCTCGAAGTTGCTGATCATCGCGACGTCGAACTGACTGCCGCCCATTGCGGTCGACATGGTGATCTTCGCCCGCGCCTGGTTCTCCGACAGCGAGATGAACTTCAGCTTGATGCCGGGATTCGCCTTCTCGAACTCCGGCGACAGCTTCTGGGCATCGGTCATCTGCGAGTTGGACACCAAGGCGATCGTCACCTCGTTGTCCGATGCCCCCAAGCTGCCCGCGCCCGAACAGCCCGCGGTCAGCGTCAGACCGATGGCCGCGGCGCACACGGTGAGCCTTCGCACTGCTCTTGTCGCTTTCATCTTCACCCCACTCCTCGTTGAGTACTACTGCGTATTCTGCTGATCCAAAAGCCAGCGGGCACAATCGATATCGCACACCAACAACTTCGCAAGACCACCACGGAGCGCAGCGCGCGTGGCCTCGTGCTTGGGCGGCCCACTGCACACCAGGATGGTCTTCTCGCACTTGCGGACGTCTTCCAAGGGGACGGACACCGCGCGGTGTGCCAGCTCGGTGACGACGGGTACCCCGTTGGCGTCGAAGAAGCGGCCGCCGATCTCACCGACCGCTCCGAGTGACACCAGCTCGTCGAGCATTCTGGTGTCGAGGAAACTGCCCTCGAACAACGTGGTGGAGGTGGTCGTGGACCCGACGCCGAACAGCATGGTGTCGGCGCGTCGCCCTGCCTCCAGCGTCCGCGAGATCACCGAGTCGCTCCGCATCGAGACCACGGTCGACGGGTCGGCATACAGCGGTGCCGGAAGTCGCATGGCGCTGGCGCGCAACATGTCCGCCCCGCGACTGAGAATGAACTCCATGCCCGTCTGGTACGCGGCCGTGGACATCGCGCCGTCGAGTTGGACGACCACGCGGCAGCTCGCCACGCCGGGCGTCAACGCGGTGACGGCGGCGACCTGCTCCGGCCCCCAGGTGAACCCGAGGACGTCGTTCTCGGAGAGGCGCCTCATGAGCAGCGCGCCCGCGGCACGGCCCAGGTGTCCGGTCACGACGGCTTCGGTCAGGCCGTAGCGCTTCTCGAGGAGGCGCTCCTCGTCGGCGTGCAGGTCGTCCTTCAGGGTCGGCGGGACGACGACTTCGATGCGGACCAGGCCCCTGGCCTTGGCCCTCGCGATGAGCCTGCCCGCCGTCGGGCGCGACACCCCGAGCTTGGCCGCGATCTCGGCCTGGGTCAGTCCGTCGAGGTAGTAGAGCGTGGCCGCGCGCAGGGCAAGGCGGAGGTCTTCGGGCGTCGCTCCGCCGTTGGGGGCCGCATCGGCGGGGGGTTCGGCCAACCTGCCGTTGGACGTCGGTGTCGCCACGATCTTCGCTCCACCTTCCCCTACCCGCATGAGCAGATGCTCTGGGGTGCGTGTAGATGTTCATCACGCTAACATCTAAATGTGACGTACACAACACTTTCAGTTTCACAACCAAACGGAGGCAAATTCACGACAGAGACCTTTCAAATGGGGGATGAGTCCGACCAACTGCGGGGTAGCGTCAAGAAAGTGGTGGTGGCATGAAGCTCAACAACAATTCCCTGTCCGAGATCCCGATCGCCAAGCCGAGCTATGACCGCAGCGAGATCAGCATCGGCATAGTGCATTTCGGGGTGGGTGGCTTTCACCGCGCACATCAGGCGATGTACGTCGACCGATTGCTCGAGATGGGCAAGGCTAAGGAGTGGGGCATCTGCGGCGTCGGCGTATTGCCCGGCGATCGCAAGATGGCGAAGGTCATGTCCGATCAGGACGGCCTCTACACGCTGATCGCGATGAATCCCGACGGCAGTCGCGACCCGCGCGTCATCGGCTCGATCGTCGACTACCTCTTCGCGCCCGATGACCCGGAGGCCGTCATCGAGCTGATCGCCGCACCGACCACGCGCATCATCTCGCTGACGATCACCGAGGGTGGCTATTTCATCGACGAGGCCGGACCCGACAGTGTCTTCGGGCTGGTGACCGCCGCCCTCGCGCGTCGCAAGGAGCGCGGTCTGCCGTCGCCGACCATCGTGTCCTGCGACAACATCGAGGGCAACGGCGACGTCGCCCGAGCGGCGTTCACCGCATATGCCGAAAGGACGCAACCCGAGCTGGCCGACTGGATGAAGGCCAACACCCGGTTCCCCAACTCGATGGTCGACCGCATCACGCCGGTCACCACACCCGACGTGATCGAGAGTCTGGCGGCCGACTTCGACATCGAAGACGAGTGGCCCGTCGCCGCGGAGCCGTTCACCGCCTGGGTCCTGGACGACGACTTCACCGACGGTCGGCCGCCCTACGAAGACGCAGGCGTGCTGCTGGTCGAGGACGTCACACCGTATGAGTTGATGAAGCTGCGACTGCTCAATGCCGGCCATCAGGCGCTCTGCTACTTCGCGTATCTCGCCGGCTATCGGCTGGTGGCCGACGCGGCGGGTGACCCGCTGTTCGCCGAGTTCCTGCGCGAATACATGGATTCGGAGGCGACGCCGACGCTCAAGCCCGTGCCCGGCATCGACCTGCCCGACTTCAAGCGGAAGGCGATCGAACGCTTCGCCAACCCGAGCGTGCGCGACACCATCGTCCGGCTCTGCTTCGGCTCGTCGGACCGAATCCCGCAGTGGCTGCTCCCCGTCATCAGAGAGAACCTCAAGAGCGGCGAACCCATCAGGCTGTCGGCGGCCACCGTTGCGAGCTGGGCGCGCTACGCCGAGGGCGTCGACGAGCAGGGCGAGCCGATCGACGTGCAGGATCAGCTCGCGGAATCGCTGGTGCCGATCGCGAAGTCGCAACTCGAAAACCCGAAGGCATTCATCGAGAACACGTCTTTGTTCGGCGATCTCGCACAGGAGCCGCGCTTCGTCGAGGCCTACCTGTGGGCGCTGGATTCGTTGCACCGCGACGGGGCCCGCGCCACGTTGGAGGCGCTGATCCACGCGGACGTCACGCAGTGAGAGACGAGCGAGCGGGAGTCGAGCCATGACGCAGCGAGCGGGAGTCGAGCCATGACACAGCGAGCACTGGTCATTGGTGAGGCATTGATCGACATCGTCGAACGCGAGGGGCATGTCCTCGGTGAACACGTCGGGGGAAGTCCGCTCAACGTCGCGGTCGGGCTCGGCAGGCTCGACCGCGGCGTGGACTTCCTGACCCACATCGCCGACGACGAACGCGGACGCCGCATCGTCGACTACGTGCAGGCCTCAGGGGTCGAGCTGGTGCGCGGCAGCATCAGCGCGGCCCGTACGCCCACGGCAGCGGCCAGCATCGACGAGAACGGAGCTGCCACCTACACATTCGACATCGACTGGCAGTTGTCGGGAACTCCCGAGGTGGCTCCCCCACTGGTCGCGCACACCGGTTCGATCGCAGGCTTCCTCGATCCGGGCTGTCTGGCGACGGCCGCACTGCTCGACGCCTACCGACTGGCCGCAACCATCACGTTCGACCCGAACGTGCGGCCCGCGCTGATCAGCGACCGCGAGCAGGCCATCGGCCGGATCGAGCGGCTCCTCGAGAAGGCAGACGTCGTGAAGGCCAGCGACGAAGACCTGCAGTGGATCGATCCGACCCGCACGCCCGAACAGATCGCGACGGCATGGCAGGCACTCGGTCCGTCGATCGTGGCCGTGACGATGGGCGGGCAGGGCGCGTTCGCGATCTGCGCGGCGGGCACGGTGCACGTGGAGGCACGCCAGGTCGACGTCATCGACACCGTGGGGGCCGGCGACTCCTTCATGACGGGGCTGATCGACGCCTTGTGGTCGCTTAATCTGCTGGGTGGTGACCGCCGTGCGGACCTGGCCCGCATCGACGTCGACACCTTGGATGGTGTCCTTCGCGCCGCGACGCTCGCGTCCGCCGTGACCGTCGCCCGCGCGGGAGCAGATCTGCCGGACCGCGCCGCTCTACGACTGGGGTGACCCCGTGCGCCATACTGGGTCATGCGTTCCATCTGGAAGGGATCCATTGCCTTCGGCCTGGTGAACGTGCCGGTCAAGGTCTACAGCGCGACCGAAGACCATGACATCAAGTTCCACCAGGTCCACGCGAAGGACAATGGACGCATCCGCTACAAGCGCGTCTGCGAGGTCTGCGGCGAGGTCGTCGAATACCGCGACATCGCCAAGTCCTACGAATCCGAGGACGGCCAAACGGTCATCATCACCGACGAGGACATCGCCACGCTGCCCGAGGAACGCAGCCGCGAGATCGAGGTGGTCGAATTCGTCCCCGCCGAGCAGATCGATCCGTTGATGTACGACAAGAGCTACTTCCTGGAGCCCGACTCGAAGTCGTCGAAGTCCTATGTGCTGCTGGCAGAGACGCTCGCCAAGACCGACCGGGTCGCGATCGTGCACTTTGCGCTGCGCAGCAAGACGCGACTGGCAGCGCTGCGCGTCAAGGAGTTCGGCAAGCGCGAAGTCATGATCGTGCACACCCTCCTGTGGCCCGACGAGATCCGTGACCCCGACTTCCCCGAACTGGACAAGAAGGTCGACATCAAGCCCGCCGAGCTGAAGATGGCCGGGCAGGTCGTCGAGTCGATGACCGACGACTTCCATCCCGAGGCGTTCACCGACGACTATCGCGTCGAGATGATGGAGCTCATCCAGGCGAAGATCGACGGCGGCGAGGCGTTCGCCGTCGAGGAGCAGCCCGCTGCGGATCTGGACGAGACCGATGACGTCTCGGACCTGCTGGCAAAGCTCGAGGCCAGTGTCAAGGCGCGACAGTCGAGTTCGGATTCCGACGACGGCGAGAAGCCTGCCAAGAAGGCTCCCGCGAAGAAGGCTGCGGCCAAGAAGGCCGCCGCGAAGAAAGCACCGGCGAAGAAGTAGGCAGCGCGATGCGATCCATGGCGGCACTCCTGGCCGCCGCGTTGGTGCTGCGTTCCACGGCCGCACCGGCATCGGGGTTGGTCGTGGTGTTGCTGGTGTGGCGACGACGGCGGGCGTAGTCGTCTCCTCTGTCTCCGGACGGGACGCCAAGACGGCGCAAATCGCGCGGTCATCCGAACACTCCTCGCGACGATCTACGCGAAGCAGACACCAGCGAAGATGAGTACCAACGTATTTCGTTGCGCCAGCAACGCAGGCCCGGCCTGCCCTCATGACAGTGCCTTGACCCCGACTGAGATGTGTGTCACATTGAGTTAATCGATTAAACACGTCGGAGGTTGGGTGACGGTTCGCATGCAGGACGTCGCACGGCAGGTCGGCGTGACGGCAGCCACCGTCTCGCTGGCACTGTCGGGCAGTCCCCGCATCTCGCCTGCCACCAGGGCCAAGGTCGAGCAGGTCGCGCGAGAGATGGGCTATCGGCCGCATGTCGGCGCCCGCGCGCTGCGCACCGATTCGACGCGCACCATCGGCCTCCTCGTCAGTGACGTGGCGAACCCGTTCTTCGCCGAACTCGCCGGAGAGATCCAGCGAGCCGCCGCCAAGCATGCGTACTCGATCGTGTTGTGCAACAGCGACGAGGATCCGGACCGGCAGGACGAATACCTGTCCAGCCTGCTGGCCGGCCGTCAGGTCGACGGGATGATCGTGGTGCCGACCGCGGCGATGACACCGGGACTACGCCAGGCCGGCGCGAGCGGCGCGCGGATGGTCCTGCTGGACCGTCCCGTCGAGGTGACCGGCCGGAGTGCCGCAGCACACCACCTCGCGCAGTGCCCGATCGTGCGGAGCGACGCACGGGCGGCGCTCGACGAGGTCGCCGAGCTGCTGACGACGCTTGGGCACCGGCGGATCGGCATCATCGCGCCACCGCTGCAGACCCAGGTGGGCCAGGAACGCCGCGACGTCTTGCGCGGGGCCCTCATCCATCGTGGCGTACCCGCTCGCGCGATTGCGATCGTCGAAGGCGACTTTCGGCAGGACAGCGGCGCGCGGGCAGCACACCAGCTGCTGTCCAGGAAGCAGCCGCCAACGGCGATATTCGCCGCTGACGGTCTGATGGCCGTCGGCGCGTTGAAGGGCGTGCGGGCCGCCGGTCTGCGCGTGCCAGACGACGTGTCACTGGTGGGCTTCGACGATGCGCCGTGGTTCGACCTGTTCGACCCACCGCTCACCTCCGTCGCGCAGCCCATCCCCGCCATGGCGTCCGCTGCCGTCGCCGCCATGCTCGCACTGCTGACCGGACGGCAGGCATCGAGCGCCCAACCCGCCTGCCACCTCGTCCTTCGCGGGTCGTGTGGCCCCGCCCCATCCAGAAGACCGGCAGTCTCCAAAGCGGCGACGCCATCGAGAAAGGAAGCACCATGAGGAATCCCGTGGGCGCGCAATGCCGCGTCGCCCTGACCGCACTTCTGTGCGGAACCCTGGCGTTGACCGCTGCAGGCTGCAATCGCCAGCCCAGTGGGACCGAATCGAGCAACGGCGCACGCATCGCCATCGTGACGCGGGACTTCACCAATCCCTACTGGGCCGCCCTTCGCGACGGCGCCGTCGCCGAGGGCAAGAAGCAGGGCGTGGAAGTCACCGTGCAGGCGGGAAGTTCCGAGACGGACTCCACCGGCGAGAACACCAAGATCTCGACGCTGGCGGCACAGAACTACAACTGCTTCGGCGTCGTCCCGGTCAACGCCACCAACGTCATCACCCCGCTGGTGCCCGTCGCGAAGAAGAACATCCCGATCCTCAACCTCGACACCCAGATCGACGCGGATGCGTCCAAGGCGGCCGGTGTCTCGTATGCGTCGTTCATCGGCTCGGACAACCTGTCCGCCGGTCAGCAGGCGGCGCAGGCCTTGATGGCCGACATGGGCGGCCACGGTGATGTCGCTGTGCTGCAAGGGATCGCGGGTGAGCAGAACGGCATCAACCGGTTGAAGGGGTTCACCGACGAAACCCAGGGCAAGCTCAACATCGTCGCGACTCAGCCCGCCGACTACGACCAGAACCTGGCACTGACCGTGACCGGCGACATCCTCCGGGCACACCCGACCATCACCGGCATCTTCGCGGCCAACGACACCATGGGCCTCGGTGCAGCGCAGGCGGTGAAGAACGCTGGCAAGTCCGGCTCGATCTCGATCATCTCGGTCGACGGGATCACTGCGGCACTGCAAGCGGTCAAGGACGGATCCCTGTCCGGCACCATCAGCCAATATCCTTACGCCGAAGGGCAGATGGCCGTGCAGGCGTGCGTGAACCTGGTGGCCAAGAAGCCGGTTCCCGAGCGTGTCGTCGCGCCGATCAAGCTCATCACGAAGTCGAACGCCGACCAGGCCCTGGCATCGTTCCCGCAGCCGTTCGAGCCGTTCGACAATCCGATCACCGGCGGGAAGTGATGACGGTCGCCACCGAAGAACCAGCGAAGCCGGCGATAGAAGCGAAGCGCCGACCCAGCCTGTCGGTCGGGGCGGCGGCGCGCTACGCCGCCCCAATCGGCCTCGTCATCGTCTTCGTCATCTTCTTCATCGCGACGCCGAACTTCCTCACCGTCGCGAACCTGACCGACCTGCTGGTCTCCGCCTCGATTCTGATGGTCTTGGCGATGGGCCAGCAGCTGGTCATCGCGGTGGCGGGCATCGACCTGTCGGTGGGATCCAATCTGCCCTGGGCCGCAGCAACTCTCGGCTTCGCCTACACCCATGGCGCCAACCTCGCGGTCGCCATGCTGCTGGCACTTGTAGCCGGAGGCGTCGTCGGTCTGATCAACGGTCTGTTGGTGGCCCGGCTCGACATGACCGACTTCATCGTCACGCTCGGCACATTGTCGGTCGTCAGCGGCGCCACCCTGCTGCTGACCGGAGGCAACACCGTCGCCGTGTCGTCGCCCTTCCTTCAGGGCCTGGCACTCGACGGCATCGGCCCGGTGCGATGGTTCTGGCTCGTCGCCATCGTCGCTGCGCTGCTGACGGCGTTCCTGCTGTTCCAAACCAAGACGGGCACCCATCTGCTGGCGACGGGAGGCAACCTCGACGCCGCGCGCGGCACGGGTATCCACGTCTCCCGCACCCGACTGCTGGCCTACGTGCTGTCGGGGTTGGCATGCGGTGTGGCAGGGATTCTCTTGGTCGCCCGCACCGGAGGAGCCGACCCGAGCCTGCAGACGGACTTGCTGCTCTCGTCGATCGCCGCGGTGGTGCTCGGCGGCTCGAGCCTGTTCGGCGGCCGCG
>JAOPWT010000259.1 GCA_025965555.1 Mycobacterium sp. | reverse complement strand
GACGACGGGCGCCTGCAACCCGGCGCCGCGAGCGTCCGGCGTCAGCAGCATCGGACCGAGTGGTGGCTGTCCCAGCAGCCTGCGCCGCTCGTCGATCCGCAGCAGCGCCTCCGGGCCGCCGTCGACGCGGGCCATCGCGTCGACGTCGGTCAGGTACGGGCGCATGGGCTTCGCGCCGTCGACCCGGTAGATCTCCACCGCCGGATACCGCGGCCGCAGTCCGCTGTCGGTGACGAACCCCTCCAACGTGCCTGGGCCGACGGGGTCGCCGAACTGGGCCACCTTTCTCAGCCCGGGAGAACCGTCGACCACGCGGTGCACCAGCAGGGGGCGGGCCGACCGTGAGGACTCCGGATCGAGATCGTTGCGCACGACGAGATAGGAAATGCCTTGTCGGACAAGAGTATCGGCGAGACCCGCGGACGGCCTGCCCGCGGCGAACAACCGCTGCACCGAGTCAAGGGCGCGGATGGTGTCCGGCGGCGTCAGCGGAATCGAATCGCGCACGCCCCACGGGCTGCTGCCGAGCACCTGCAACGGTTCGTCGTGACTGTTTCCCCACACCTGCGTCGCGAAGGGCGCGCCGGGCACCACCAGCACGCGCCCGGCCGGCTGGTCGTGCTCCTCGAGCCAGTCCGCGGTGTCGTGCCAGTACTGCGGAATCGCGGTGAACGTCCCAGGCGGGGTCAGTCGCGCGGTCCACGCCAACGACGTGGCCGCCATCAGCGCGACGAGCACGACCACGCCGACGGCGACGCGCTTGTCGCGTTCGGGGTGAGCCAGAGCCTGCAGCCACTGGCGCCGAGGTGCGCTGCCGGGCAGTGGGACGCGGCTGAGCAGATGCGCGATGCCCAGCACCAACGGCAGCCGGATCAACGGCTCGAGCTTGTGCAGGTTGCGCAGCGGCGTGCCGTCGGCGTCGAGGAAGGCCTGCACGTAATGGGCGAACGGGCTTCCGAGGCCACCGGAGTAACCGACGGCCAGCAAGCCGATGCCGACGAGGAGGATCGCGATCAGCCTGCCGCGGGCGGGCATCGACCTCAGCGCCAGGCCGGCCAGCCCCGCCGCGGCGACCAGCGTCGTCGCCAGCACGGCGACCGACCCCGTGACCAGCGACGCCCCCGCGGTCGCGTTCGGCGCGACGAACGGCGTCCAGCTGTACGTCCCCCGCAACACCTCCACCAGCGAGAGCCACTGCGTGGTCACACCGGACGATTCGATGAAGTCGAGGAACGGCGGGCTGACCCGGCCGAGCATGAACAGCGCCACCACCCACCAGGTGACGGCCAGCACCCCACAGAGCGCCCACCACGCGGTGAACCGCCACCACAGCCGGTTCGGACGGTGGGCGGCCCACCAGATCAGCGCGGCCAGACAGGCCGTCAGGGTGGCCACCGCGTTGACGGCGCCCATCAGAGCGACGGCCAGCGCCGACCTGGCCGCTAACACGCGCACCGACCCCGAACCCCGCAGCGCCAGGATCACCGGAAGCAGCACCCACGGCGCCAGCATCATCGGCAGCGTCTCCGACGAGATCGCGCCGAGCGTGGTCAGCACCCGCGGTGACAGCGTGAACGCGAGTGCCGCGACGACCCGCGACGAGGGACTGCCGATGTTCAGGGCCTCGGCCAGCCGGATGACGCCCCAGAATCCCGCCACCAGCAACAACGCCCACCACAGTCGCTGCGTCACCCAGCCGGGCAGCCCGAGGAGGTCACCGGCCAGGAAGAACGCGCCATGCGGGAACAGGTAGCCGTAGGCCTGGTTCTGCGTCTGCCCGAACGGAAGGTCGCTGTTCCACAGATTGGCCGCCCTGGCCAGGAACCGCAGCGGGTTGGAGGTCAGGTCGAGCTTGGTGTCGGGGGAGATCTGTCCCGGCGACTGAGCGAACGTCAGTACCAGTGCGACGGCTCCGACGAGCCACAACCAGCGGCGGCTCAGGGGTGTGGAGGGCAGGAGCGCAGCGACCGGGGATTCAGGTGTAGCGACCAGGGCTTCAGGTCCGGTCGCCGTACTCGACCCTGTTGAGCACGGACGACCCCGGGTCGCCCGCCTGCAGCGGAGGCTTGGTGTCCTGCTGAACCATGAGCGTCACCCCGAAGATGGCGGCGGCACCGAGCAAAAGTCCCACGACGATGCTGGCCGCGGCGGGTAAGACGAACCGATCCACCCGGCCAAGGTAGCACCCGGCGACGATCAGGGCCGATACCGAACGGCTCAATAGAGGATGACGACGGCGTCGCGGCCGCCACGGCAGGTGATCCACGGATCCGAGCCCTCGGCCGAGCAGGTGACGAAGAAGTCGTCCCCGACGCAGGCCGCGCCCTGCGAACACGGGATCGCACCGGCGGCGACGACGCTGCGCGGATCGCGGCTCGGGTCGGCGGCATCCCAGTAGGCCTTCAGCACGCTGCCGACGAAGAAGCACGTCGCGGCTGGACTACCGCGCACACCCTGGCTCGCCCAGCCCACCTGACCGGTGATCTGGTAGCCGCCCTCGCAGTCCTCACCCGTCGGATCGGCGCCCCGGACCGCGGCAGGCTTGGGCCGACCTCCCACCCCCGTCATGGTCGGGGCGGCGGCCGAAGGCTCCCCGGCGGACGCCCCTGGCCGTGCCGGCGGCTGGACGGTACTCGCCCGTGGCGAGGCGCTCGGGCCGTCCTTCTGGTCGCTCCCGCCGCGGGCGACCACGACCACCAACACGACGAGCAGCGCGAGGAGCGCGGCCACTCCGGTGAACGCCCACAGTCGGCCCATCCGCATGGCACCCGCCTCGGCGGGTTCCTGATCGTCATCATCGTCATCGTCGAACCGCATGTCGAAGGACGGGTCCGACAGCTGCCGGGCCGCCATGGTGGGGGCGAACTCGGGCTCGACCTGCTCATCGAATCCGCCCCCTGGGTCCGGCTCCTCGGCCGACCACGCGGGGACGAAGACGGCGGGCATCCCCGAACCCGTCGTCGGATTCGCCAGATGCTCGGTCGGGGCATGGGCCGCCGGGTCGACGACCCGCACGGCCTGCGTGGCTGCGGTCGCGGCGTCGCGCAGGGCCGCCGCGAAGTCCAGGCAGGCGTTGAACCGCTGCCGGGGATCGGCAGCCATCCCCCGCAGCAGGGCCGGGTCGAATGCGGCGAGGTCCTGACGGGTGTCGCCGAGCGGGACCACCGTTCCCGGAAAGGTGTTCTGCACCGGCGGCGCCCCGCTGAGCAGGTAGTACGCGGTGGCCGCCAGCCCGTACCGGTCGGCCCGCTCGTCGATATCGCCTCGAGGAATGCCGAAGTCCGTCAACAGAGTTCGCCGTTGCCGGTCCCCCGTGAGCAGGATGTTGGCCGGCGTCACGTCGCCGTGGAACGAGTGCCGTCCATGTGCGTAGTCCAATGCGTCGGCAATCGACGTGACGATGTCGAGGACCTGGTCGGCGGGCAGGCCGGTGTCGTAACGGTCGCGCAGCAGCGCGCCAGCGTCGGTGCCGTCGACGAAGTCCATCGCCAGCCACAGCAGCCCCTGGTATTCCCCGTGGTCGTGCACACCGACGATGTGCGGGTGCCACAGCGTCGCGGCCAAGTCGGCCCGCCGGTGGAAGCTGGCGCGGAACTGTTCGTCCGCCGAGGCGGGCAGCACCCGCAGCGCGTCCTGCCGGAGAGTGCGCGGGTGGGCGGTCAGATAGACCTCGCCGTTGGCGCCGGCGCCGACCTGTCGGACCACGGTGTAGCCGGCGAACACGTCCCCAGGTCGCAGCGGCATGTTCGGGAGATTACCCAGCAGGGCGATGGTCGGTGCCCGGTCGATCCTCAATGTCGCAAGCTACGATTCGCCATATGCCGCTTGGCCGTGACTCGAATGACGCCTCCAAGGGACCCAGTCAACGAGCCACGATCGTGTCCATAACCCTCGCCGTCATCGTCATCGCCGCGGTGGCGGTGGCCAGCGTGTACTTCGTCAAGCACCGCAATGCGGCGAGATCGGCCCCGAGTGCCACGTCGTCCCCGCAGGCGCCCGGTTCGGCCGCTCTGCCGCCGCCGGAGGCGCCCGCCTGCGGAGAGGGTGACGCCCTGCTGTCGGCGATGTCGAGGCGCGACAAGCTCGCCCAACTGCTGATGGTCGGCGTCACGGGCGCCGACGATGCGCGTGGCGTGGTCGCCAGGGATCACGTCGGCGGCATCATGATCGGCAGCTGGACGGACCTGACCATGCTGGGCGATCCGCTCAAGCAGATCGCCGCCTCGGCAGGCCCGCTGCCGCTGGCGGTGAGCACCGACGAGGAAGGCGGCCGCGTCTCGCGGCTCAAGACCATCATCGGCGTGCAGCCGTCGGCCCGCGTGCTCGGCCAGACGGTGTCCCCGCAGGACGTCCACGACATGGCGCTCAAGCGCGGCCAGGCCATGAAGGACCTCGGCATCACGGTCGACTTCGCCCCCGTCGCCGACGTCTCCGATCAGGACGACGACACCGTGATCGGCGACCGCTCGTTCAGCGCCGACCCTGAAGAGGTCACCCAGTACGCGGGCGCCTACGCCCGTGGGCTCCTCGAAGCGGGAATCACGCCGGTGCTCAAGCACTTTCCTGGCCACGGGCACGCGTCCGGCGACTCGCACCAGGGTGGCGTGGTGACGCCGCCACTGTCCGTACTTATGACCGACGACCTGGTTCCCTACCGTGAGCTGGCCCAACTGGCTGGCACGGCGGTGATGGTCGGGCACATGCAGGTCCCCGGCCTCACCGGCGACGATCCGTCCAGCCTGAGTCCCCGCGCCTATGACCTGCTGCGCACCGGCGGCTACGGCGGGCTGCCGTTCAACGGCGTGGTGTTCACCGACGACATCTCCAGCATGGGCGCCATCAACCAGCACTACACGGTGGCTCAGGCCGCCCTCAAGGCGCTGCAGGCCGGTGCCGACATCGCG
>JAOPWT010000212.1 GCA_025965555.1 Mycobacterium sp. | reverse complement strand
TCGACCCGGCCGTTGCACTGAAGGCCGAACTGCGCACCAAGCCGGGCGACTGGTATGTCATCCACTCCTACGCCGGCTACGAGAACAAGGTGAAGGCCAACCTCGAGACCCGCGTCCAGAACCTCGACGTCGGTGACTACATCTTCCAGGTGGAAGTTCCCACCGAAGAGGTCACCGAGATCAAGAACGGCCAGCGCAAGCAGGTCAACCGCAAGGTGCTGCCCGGCTACATCTTGGTGCGCATGGAACTCACCGACGAGTCGTGGAGCGCAGTGCGCAACACCCCGGGTGTGACCGGTTTCGTCGGTGCGACGTCGAAGCCCTCGGCGCTGACCCTCGATGACGTCGTCAAGTTCCTGCTGCCGCAGGGCGCGGCGAAGAAGCCCGCCAAGTCCACGTCGTCGGGGGCTACTGCCGCCGCAGAGGCCGGTGGGCTCGAACGGCCCGTCGTGCTCGTCGACTTCGAGGTCGGCGAATCGGTCACCGTCATGGACGGCCCGTTCGCGACGCTGCCTGCCTCGATCAGCGAGGTCAACGCAGAACAGCAGAAGCTCAAGGTGCTGGTGTCCATCTTCGGCCGCGAGACACCCGTTGAACTGACCTTCACCCAGGTCTCGAAGATCTAAAAGAACAACAAGAACAGGAAAGAACACCTCATGGCCCCGAAGAAGAAGAAGAAGGTCACTGGGCTCATCAAGCTGCAGATCCAGGCCGGCGCGGCCAACCCTGCGCCGCCCGTTGGTCCCGCGCTCGGTCAGCACGGCGTCAACATCATGGAGTTCTGCAAGGCGTACAACGAGGCGACGGAAAGCCAGCGCGGCAACGTCATCCCCGTGGAGATCACCGTCTACGAGGACCGCAGCTTCACCTTCGCCCTGAAGACCCCGCCCGCCGCCAAGCTGCTGCTGAAGGCTGCCGGCGTGCAGAAGGGCTCCGGAGAGCCGCACAAGACCAAGGTCGCCAAGGTGACCTGGGATCAGGTGCGTGAGATCGCGGAGACCAAGAAGGAAGACCTCAACGCCAACGACATCGAGGCCGCGGCCAAGATCATCGCAGGCACCGCCCGCTCCATGGGCATCACGGTTTCCTAGTAGTCAGCAGTACCGCTCTACCCGTGGAAGGGCCCGCTTCGGCCCGCACTGCACCACGACCCAACGAAGAATGATTGGAATCCAATGAGCAAGAACAGCAAGGCATACCGCGAGGCCGCCGAGAAGATCGACCGCGACAACCTCTACACCCCGCTCGAGGCCGCGAAGCTGGCCAAGGAGACGTCCTCGAAGAAGCAGGACGCCACCGTCGAGGTCGCGATCCGCCTCGGTGTCGACCCCCGCAAGGCCGACCAGATGGTGCGCGGCACCGTCAACCTGCCCCACGGCACGGGCAAGACGGCCCGCGTCATCGTGTTCGCCGTCGGGGAGAAGGCCGAGGCCGCCGTGGCCGCAGGCGCCGACGAGGTTGGCAGCGACGACCTGATCGAGCGCATTCAGGGTGGTTTCCTGGACTTCGACGCCGCGATCGCCACGCCCGACCAGATGGCCAAGGTCGGAAAGATCGCGAGGGTGCTCGGCCCACGTGGCCTGATGCCCAACCCGAAGACCGGCACCGTCACGCCCGACGTCGCGAAGGCCGTCTCCGAGATCAAGGGCGGCAAGATCAACTTCCGCGTCGACAAGCAGGCCAACCTGCACTTCGTCATCGGCAAGGCCTCCTTCGACGAGAAGTCGCTGGCCGAGAACTACGGTGCCGCGATCGACGAGATCATGCGGGCCAAGCCGTCGTCGTCGAAGGGCCGCTACCTGAAGAAGGTCGTCGTATCGACCACCACCGGCCCCGGCATTCAGGTGGATCCGGCCGTCACGCGTAACTTCGCCGAGGCGTAGGTTCTGCTAGCTTCACCAAAGACCCCCGACGCTTCGGCGCTCGGGGGTCTTTGTGGCAGTGGGGCATTCAGCCGGTCGGCACCATCACGGTGGCCAGCAGAGCTCGATGATCGGAGCCCTTCAGTTCGACGGTTGCCGTCGACACGGCGGTGGCATTCCTGGTGAGGACGTGGTCGATACCCAGGACGGGCGGATAGCGCTTGTTGGCGGGGTAGGTGAAGTCGCGGCCGGAACCGGCCTGCGAAGCCGCGTCTTCGAACCCATTGGTCAGGAGTTGGCGGAACGGATGCATGTCGACGGTGGAATTGAAGTCGCCTCCAATTAGGACGGCGCCCTTACCTGCTTGTGCAGCCACGTCGGCCAGCGTGCTCGGGAATCTCGCGATGTCGCGCTGCCAGCCGTCGATGGGCCGCGGCCAGGGAGCGTCGAGGTGGACCGAGAGCACCGATACTTCATTCGCGACCTTAGGGATACGGACGCGGACACTCACCATCGCGAGTTGGTATCCCGCTATGCGGGTGGAGGCCGTGACCGGAAGCCTGCTGTAGACACCGACTCCCGCGGAGCCCGGCCGAGCATCGAGTGCCTGGTAGGGAAAGGTCTTTTCGATACCCGCGACGGACAGCCGTCGAACCGCCTCAGGCGTTAGTTCCTGAACCATCAGAATGTCGGCGTTCTGGTCGGCAGCATGAACGAGAGCGCCAGCGTCTGCGTGGCCGTACAGCATGTTGATGGTCATCGTTCTGACGCCGACCGACGCTGGGTTCGGAGAGGCACTCACGAACCACGGCAGCTGAACAACAAGAAGCGCTCCGGTCACGAGGACGGCGAGACCCGCCAGCACCCGATGCCGTCCCCATGCAAGAACGACGACGGCGACGGGAGCAGCGACCATCAGAAGCGGCACCGTGATCACCACGTACAGCGCGCAATGGCTTGAAATAGGGACGTAGCGAGCCACCAGAGCGCCAGCAGCCACGGCAAGTAGTCCAATGCCGACGACGGCGCTGATCACGAGGCGTGCGTTACTCAGAGTTCCCCCTCCCGCTGCGCCGTCGCCGTGCTGGCACGGCGGCGCGCTACAACCAGTATTGCTGCGTTTTCAGCGGGACGGGTTGCAGACTGGTTGCGTGGTCGCGCGCAGCAGATGGATCGTCGCTGTCGTCGGCGTAATGTGCGCCGCGATGATCCACGTTCCCTCGGCGTCCGCCGATCCGCCCCCGGTGTCGCCGCAGGCACGTGCGGCCGGTCTGGTCGACGTCCGCACCGTCGTGCCCGATGCCGTCATTGACCTGCGCTACGCGACGGCTGACAACTTCGTCGGAGAGCAGCTGTACCCGACTGACGCGCGGTGCCTGGTGCACGAGTCGATGGCACCCGGGCTGGCGTCGCGGCGAATCAGCTACGAGCGCAGGGCAATACGCTTGTCTTCTGGGACTGCTACCGCCCGCATGACGTCCAGGTGCGGATGTTCCGGGAATTGCCGAACCCGAATTGGGTTGCGCGGCCTACTGATTACGCGCGCAGCCACGAGTCGGGACGGTCGGTCGACGTGACCATCGCAGGACTCGACATGGGCACCGGCTTCGACGACTTCACCCCGCGCAGCCTGGCCTATGCGACAGAGGGTGTGACGGCCGCGCAGCAAGCGAATCGCGCGCTGCTTCGGACGGCGATGGAAGCCGGCGGGCTGACGGTCTATTCGGGGGAGTGGTGGCACTTCGATGGGCCAGGGGCGAAAGACCCGCGGCCGATTCTGGATGTGCCGGTGAACTAAGTGGGCGGCAGATAGCAAACGAGCACCGCGAATCCTGAACAAGCTATCGGTAGAACACGATCGTTAGCTTGCGATGCTTACGGGGCCGACGATGCACATGTGCCTGCGGTCGCCGAACGGGTAGTCACATGATGGGCACGCGCCATCGAGGTCATAGCGCGCCGGCAGGTGACTGCGACCACCATGGAGCCAGCCGTTCAGAGTCGCCGATACGGCCATCAACGCTTCTAACATGATTTCCCCCGAGAAGTCTTGTCGGAAGCAAGAATCGCAACTCCGATGGTTGAACACTAGGG
>JAOPWT010000209.1 GCA_025965555.1 Mycobacterium sp. | reverse complement strand
GCGGCGACGGTCACGAGGTGGGGGTCGGGTTCGGAGCGGGAGCGGGCGCGGGCGCCAGCGGCGGCGTGGGGGCGGCCGCCGCGGGCGCGGTGGTCAGCCCGGGAATGTCTCCGACGATCTCCTTGATCTTGGCCACCAGGGCATCCGGCGTGGAGAACTTGTAGTCCTCACCGTTGATCCGCACGGTCGGCGTGCCGGTCACGTTGGTCGCGGCGGCCAGACCCTTGACCATGTCCAGATTGCGACCGCTGTTGATGCACTCGGGGACCTTGCCGACGACGCCGGCCTGACGTGCGGTCTCGATCAACTGCTGATTGGTCGGGAAGGTCGTGCCCGTTTCGCTGGGCTGCTGGGCGTACATCGCGGCGTGGAACCGCCGGAACACTTCCTTGTCGGCAGTGGTGTCCTCATCGGCCACGCAGTACGCGGCCGCCCCGGCCCGCGACGAGTAGTTCTGATTCGCAGGCCGGTCGAGGATCGCGACCATGTAGTAGTCGGCGGCGATGGCGCCGCTGTTGATCAACTTGGTCACGGTGGGACCGAACTGCTGCTCGAAGTTGCCGCACACGGGGCAGAGGAAGTCCTCGTACAACGACAGCACGGCCTTCGGCTCGGTGGTCCCCTCCTTGGTGATGACGTTGCTCGTCGCCACGCGGATCGACTTGGCCTCACCACCCGCGGGCTTGGTGCTGCCGGAGCTGACGATGTAGACCACCAGGACGACGGCGAAGATGACCACGATCGCGGTGAGCCCGACCTGAATCATCACGTTGCGCTTGCGGTCCGCTGCCTTCAGGTCGTAGCTGGCGTTCTTCTTGGATTTCGTGGCCACGGCACTAGGGTACCGGCGTGCCTTACGGCGTCCGTCAGCCCCGGCTCAGGTGCGCCCGCAGCGCCGAGACGATCTCGGAGGTGGCGGTCGCGCTGGTACCCCCGAGCGTGAAGAAGTTGACGAATCCATGGATCAGCGGTCCGAACTGCCGGTGGTCGACCGGCACGCCCGCCGCGGCGAGTGCGTCGGCGTACTGATTGCCCTCGTCCCGCAGTGGATCGAAGCCACCGGTCAGCACCATCGCCGGAGGCAGACCGGACAGGTCGTCGGCGAGTAGCGGCGAGACGCGCGGGTCCTCTGCGTCGACCGAGCTCGCAGACAAGTAGTGCTCGCGGAACCAGTCGATGTCGGTCTTGCCGAGGAAGTATCCGTCGGCGAAGAGGGTCTTGGACCTGGTCTCACCCGCGAAGTTGGTGACCGGGTAGATCAGCAACTGCAGGGCAGGCAACTGCACGCCGTCGTGGCGCGCCGACTGGGAGACGACGGCAGCGAGGTTGGCGCCGGCGCTGTCGCCTCCGACGGCCACCCTGGCCGGGTCGGCGCCGAGTTCGGCTGCGTGCTCCAGCGCCCAGCGGTATGCGGCGTAACAGTCCTCGACGGCGGCGGGCGCCGGGTGCTCCGGGGCGAGCCGGTAGTCGATCGCCAGGACGTGCACCCCGGCGTCGCGGCACATCAGCCGGCACAGTCCGTCGTGGGTCTCGAGATCACCGATGACGAAACCGCCACCGTGGAAGAAGACCAGCAGCGGCTCCGACGAGCGCTCGCGCGAGGAGTCGACCGGCTCCGACGAGCGCTCGCGCGAGGAGTCGACCAGCTCCGATCCTCGGGCGTTGACCGGGAGGTAGTGCCGTGCCCGCAACTGCCCCGCGGGACCGGGTATCGACACCTCGCGCACACCGACGGCGATGTCGGGGGCGATGAACGCCGACAGCTTCCGCAGCTGCGACCGTGCGACCGTGACGTCGCTACTGGCGACCAGGCCGTTGACATTCGCAGCCCGCTGCACGGCGAGCATGAATTGCAGCGTCGTGTCCAGAGTGTTGCCGTCCACCGTCACCGTCCGGCGACCGAGCAGCAGACGCTTGAGCGGGTCCGGGATGCGCGGCAGCATCCGCAACATCACGCTGCTGGACGCATTCACCATCGCCAGCCGTGTTCGTCCGGGGCGCCCCACGTCCGGGTGGGTCAAGATCGCCGCGGGTCGGTCGGACGCAAACCCGACTGGCAGACTCCTCGTCATGGCTTCTCCTTCGAACCCTTCGGTTCCCTCGATCGCGCTCAATGACGGTAATTCCATACCAGCCATCGGGTTGGGCGTTTGGCAGACCCCCGCAGGCGATACCGAGCGGGCCGTCGGTGCCGCACTGGACGCAGGTTATCGGCACGTCGACACGGCGGCCGCATACGGCAACGAAGCAGAGGTGGGCCTTGCGCTGGCCGGCGCCGCTTCCACCGGCATCGGCCGCGACGACGTGTACGTCGTCACCAAGCTGTGGAACGCCGAGCAGGGATACGACAAGACACTGCGGGCCTTCGACCAGAGCCTGGACAAACTCGGCATCGACTACCTGGACCTCTACCTCATCCACTGGCCGATGCCCGAGGTCAACGCCTACGTCGACACCTTCAAGGCGTTCGCACGACTGCGTGATGAGGGCCGTATTCGCTCGATCGGCGTCAGCAACTTCGAGCCGGAGCACCTCACGATCCTGATCGACGGGACTGGGATCGTCCCCGCGGTCAATCAAATCGAGCTGCATCCCCTTCTCCCCCAGCACGAACTGCGGGAGCTGCACGCCAGCCTCGGGATCGCCACCGAGGCGTGGAGCCCGTTGGGGCAGGGCAGCCTGCTGGCGAACGCGACCGTGGCCACCATTGCCGAAGCCCGCGGAAAAACGCCGGCGCAAGTCCTGATTAGGTGGCACGTCCAGCTCGGTAATATCGTCATCCCGAAATCGGTGAACCCCGAACGGATTGTGAGTAACTTCGACGTGTTCGACTTCGAGCTGA
>JAOPWT010000176.1 GCA_025965555.1 Mycobacterium sp. | reverse complement strand
TGCTTGACGAGCTCGTCGGCGATCTGTTTCGGCGTGCGGCCTGCGGCCGGTTGGCTGAACAGCCGCATGGTTCCCTTGTCGCCCACCAGCAGGTCGGCGGTGACACCGACCGCCGCGAAGGTGACCTTGTACGCCGATCCCCGGGCGGGGTAGGCGACCGAGAACGCTCCGTCGGGGGCGGTGAAGCGCGGATTGATCGTGACGGGTCGGCCCATCGGCGGCCGTCCGCAATCGGGCGGGCACACATACCGTGCCGACGGCTTCTCCAACGCGCCGGACATGGCGACCAGACCCGCGGCAACGAGGCCGATGGCTGCCACCCAGACGACGAGAAGCCGACGGTGGGACGTCTTGGGAGGCGTGGGCACGGTGTAGGTGCCCGCCTGGGTGGAGTAGCCCTGAACGAGCGTGGTCACGGCCCGTCACCTTCTTGGACGGGGTCGACGTCGGTACGCACGGGCCGGACGTCCCGGCGTGACTGTCGCGACGACCGTGAGGATGCCCTGGTGGCCGCGCCACATGCGACGCAGAACGCCATGTCGGGAACGACGGTGCCGCAGTACGGACACAGCAGTGGCTCATCGGAGAGGATCTCGTCGTGGTTCTCGTGCAGCAGGGCCAGCTGCAGGCCGACCCGCAACGCGAGCAGTGCGGCCGCCGCGACCGCGAGATGCAGTGCGAGCTGCAGGAGCTGGGGGAGGCGCGCGACGTCGACGAGGCCCAATAGGGCGTACATCGTCATCACCGCCAGCGCGAAGACGGCCAGCACGATGCGTACGTAGTTGCGGTGCTGGTGTTTCTTGTTCTCGGGTCTGATGAACCACAGCGCAGTGCCGATGAGTCCACCCACCGCGGCCGCAGTGAGTGGTACCGCGATGCCGCGAATGCCCGCCTCCACGATCAGGCCGCTCATCGGCCTTGCCTTGGCGATCATGCCACCGGCGAACTGTGGAGCCAGCCGGGTCATCTGCGCCGCGGCGGTGAACAGTAGGGCGCCCAGTGCGCCAATGGCGAAGCCGTCCAACGATTCTCGCTGCCCCGGGCGTATCAATCGCATCAGTACCGCAGGGGCGACCATCAGCAGCATGCCTGCGATGGGGACGCCAAGGCCGTCCCGAAGGATCCGGGATCCTGCGATGCCAGCGCCCAATCCGACGTCGTACGCCTGCGCGATCATCGCCCCGGTCAGCAGTACCCACCCGACGCCAAGGCCGATGCCCAACCCGGCCGTGCCCACCAGCGTGCCGGTCGGGACGTCGTTGTAGACGTCGGACTCCTGCAGGTAGATCAGGAACAGCAGCGGAAGTCCGAGTGCCGCAACGGTGATGAGTGCGGCGGGCAGACGGAACAGGGTGGCGGCGATCAGGGCGGCCAACAGCACGCCCAACCCCAGCAGGAACGGCATGCGGGACCTGGGCGACAGGTGCGGGAACAGCGAACTGACGATGTTCGGTCTCAGCAGGTGCTCACCGGGTGATGCGCTGTAGGCGTTGATGCGCAACCACGCAGGGCCTTCCGCGTCGTGCTCGTCCAAGGGGATGCCGCAGAGGCCGCAGTACTCGCCCTCGGGTACCTCGGTCTTGCACACCCTGCACTCGACCATGCCTGGGGTGGGGTCGTCGGTTTCCGGTTCTGTACTCAATGCTCGACTCCCGCTCGCTCGTTCCTCGCTCGCGATCGTCTTCGGGTGCTCATTGGATGACCCTCTGCAGAACGAGGAGATTGCGGGCGAGGTTGTCGATGTCCGGGGTGCCGAGTCCGCTGACCAGGTCATAGCCTGGGCCTGCGATGTCGACGGCATTGCCGCCGAGGGTGACGTCGCGGAACGCGGGCAGTGGTGCGCCCTGGGCGATCTGGTACAGCAGCGGATTGATGTCACCGATCGGGCCACCGCCGTTGGCCTTGAGGAACTGGGTCATCACCGCGGCCAGACCCGCCCAGATGGGAGCCGACTGCGAGGTGCCGCCACCGACCACGTTGTCTCTGTTGAGCACGATCTTCACCCCGGTGAACGGGTCGGCGACGGCGGAGATGTCGGGGGTCAGGCGCTTGCCCGTATTGCGGTCGGGGGGAACCTGTCCCGATGCGACACGCTGCCATGGCGGCAGATCGAAGAGTGTCGACACCCCACCGCCGGTCCCCTGGGAGAGCGGGACGTCGAACCAGGCCTGCTCGGCCAGCCACCGGCCCTGGGCGTCGGTGGACAACGTGGTGCCCCCGACGCTCGTCATTTCGGGAAGGGAGGCAATGGAATCCAGCCCGACGTCGGACGGTCCCGGCGGGGAGTCCCAGTCGTCGCCACCCTTGCACTCCAGTCCGGCCAGATCTCCGCTGGCGTTGAATGCCGTGGTGCCGTGCGTGTGGGCGGCGGCCAGCGCCGAGCGCACCGGCGCCAGATCCGCTGCGGTGAGCAGCTTGTCGCAACCCCAGCCGATCGACAGGCTCCAGATCGCGCCTGGGAACTGACGATCGGTGTTCTCCAGCATCTGGCCGATCTTCTGGAATGCACCCTCGCCCTCGACGGTCGGTCGGGCGTTGACGACGACCTTCTGCGCATCGGGCGCAATCGCATGTGCTACTTCGAGATCCATCGTGGTCTCGCCATACGGTTCGGGCAGCTGATTGCCGACGACGGTCGGAGTGAACTTGGGAAGTGCGTTCATTCTGGCGAAGGTGTCGAGGTCGGACTGGGCGAAGCCGTTGAACGCGAAGATCACGATCGTGGTGCCCTTGCCGGTGAAGCCGTTTCGCGCCATACCCGCCGCGTTGTACGTGTTGAGCAGTGCGGCGGGGGACAGTCCGTGATCCGGCACGTCCAACGGGATGAAGTCCGGGCGTGACTCATGATGTGGTGTGTAACTGAGGATTCGGCCCAGTTGACTGACCTCGTCACGCAGTTCCCGAGGGATGTCCGGTTGCTGCGGTGACGCGTAGAACTCCTGGCCCTGCTGCCCGCGATAGTCGTGCACCTCGACGCCGAACGCATTCGCCACGTGGTCTGGCGTGCCTTCGACGACGGCCCAGTCGTCGAAGGCACGCCACTGCACGGAAAGGCCGTGCGTGCCCGCCCACCCGATCAAGGCATCCGGACGGCGGTGCTCGTTCAGCATCGCGGTGAGTTGAACGTGGTTGCCGCGTGCCGGGCCGAGATCGGTTGAGGCGGCCAACAATGACGCGAATGGACCGCCGATGACGGTGGGCGATTCAGTGCTCGGTGTGATCCGCAGATCCGATGTGCACGCCATGACCCCGACCATGACGGCGATCAGCAACAACGGCCAGGAACTCGTGTTCCTGGACCGTGGCGCTGTCATCGACGGTGACGGCATGACGTCGTGAGGCGATCTCGTGTGGGCCCCCTCGAGACCGCGTGATGTCAGTTGTCGCCAGGAATGGCCGTCGGCGCGGGCGGCGCCTTGACCGGAGGCGTGAACAGGTTGCCGCCCGTGGGGTTGATCGACTTCTCGGTGGGTGTCACCGAAGGAGCCGACGACGGCGCGGTGGTGGTCGTGGTGGTCGACGTTTCGGGGGCCTTCTGCGAACCACCGCCGCACGCCGCGGTCAGGCCGACCATCGCGACGATGGCAGCACCTCCCGCATAGGCCGCGACACGGCGAGCCAGACGATTTGACCTCATGATGCTTGTTCCTTACTAATCCCCGAATTGCCAACGCATGGTCTTCGGCGAATCGCCAGGCGATTCCGCACGGCCGTGAAGCGTGGATGCGTGCACCAGTCCCATCCCGAAGTGGGTTCTGGTGACCGCACTCTAGCCGACGGGTTGAACGGCCGCACAGGCATTTCACCGGTGGCGTAGAGGTACCTCCCGATGCCGTCCGATCCGCTTGACGGTGTCGGAGGGTGAGTGTTTACTCGTCGTATCGAACATACTTTCGAATGTGGGAGCGAGTCGGATGGTGCGGAAGGTGCTTTTGTGACAGCGGTGATGCGTGTGGACCAGCACTCGTCAAACCGCGCTGAACAGGTAGAACACCTGCGGCGCAAGATGGCCGAAGTGTCCGGGAGGGCATCGGGTGCGGCGGGGTCGACGCGTCGCGGATCCATGCCGTCACGCGCCTCGCTGCCCACCTCGGAAACTTTGCTACCGGTCCCGGAATCGCTGGCCGAGCTCCTGCCTGACTCGTTGCCCCGTGGTGCGGTCGCGGTGTTGTCGGGAGCCCGATCGCTGCCACTGAGATTGGTGGCAGCGGTGACTGCGGCGGGCGGGCATGTGGCGATCGTGGGCCAGCCCGACGTGGGTCTGCTCGCTGCCGTGGAGATGGGTGCCGACCTCAGCAGGCTTGCGGTGATCCCCGATCCCGGTGCCGATCCGGTCGAGGTGGCCGCGGTGTTGATGGACGGGCTGGATCTGGTTGTACTCGGCCTTGGGGGACGGTCGGTGGCGCCGACCAGGGCGCGGGCCGTGACCGCAAGGGCCCGGCAGAAGGGCTGCACCCTCCTGGTCACCGACGGCGACTGGCACGGGGCGTCGGCCCGGCTGGAGTCGAGGGTCTGCGGCTACGAGGTGACGGGTGCGGGTGCGGGTGCACCCACGCCGGGATGCGGACGGATAAGTCGGGTGCGGCTGGCGACCAGGGCCTCTGGCCGGTTCGTCGGTCACGCCCGAGTAGTGGGCGGATGACGTGCCTGGCCGGGTGCTGGCCATCTGGTGCATGGACTGGCCCGCGGTGGCGGCGGCTGCCGCGGCGGGTCTGCCTGCGACCGATCCCGTAGTGGTCACACTGGCCAACCGCGTCGTCGCGTGTTCGGCGTCGGCTCGCTCGACCGGGGTGCGAAGGGGATTGCGTCGCAGGGAAGCGCAGGCGCGCTGCCCGCACGTCCACGTCGCCACCGCCGACCCTGGCCGCGATGCCAGGCACTTCGAAGGCGTGACGGCGGCGGTGGACGAGGTCGTCCCGCGCGCGGAGGTGCTGCGACCGGGGCTGTTGGTGTTGTCGGTGCGTGGGGCGGCCCGCTACTTCGGATCGGAGCAGTCCGCCTCGGAGCGGCTCGTCGATGCGGTCGCCGCGGCGGGGGCGGAGTGCCAGGTCGGCATCGCCGATCAGTTGCCCACCGCGGTGTTCGCCGCCCGCGCCGGTTGCATCGTCGAGTCCGGTGGGGACGCATCCTTCCTGTCCGCCCTGTCGATCCGGCAGCTCGCCACCGAACCGAGCCTGGCGGCGCCCGGCCGTGATGATTTGGCTGACCTGTTGTGGCGCATGGGAATTCGGAGCATCGGCCAGTTCGCCGCGTTGTCACGCACCGACGTGGCATCCCGATTCGGCGCCGATGCGATCACCGCCCATCGGTTCGCCCGCGGGGAACCCACCCGCGGACCGTCGGGTCGGGAGACGCCGCCGGATCTCGATGCCGTCATGGACTGCGATCCGCCAGTGGACCGAGTGGACGCCGCTGCCTTTGCGGGACGGTCGCTCGCCGGTGAGCTGCATCGCAGCCTCGAGGCGTCGGGAGTCGGCTGCACCCGGTTGGCGATCCATGCGATCACTGCCAACGGTGAAGAGATGCAACGTGTCTGGCGGTGTGCCGAACCGCTGACCGAGGATGCCACAGCCGACAGGGTGCGCTGGCAGCTCGACGGCTGGTTGAACCGGCGCAACCCGGACGACCGGCCCACCGCCCCGATCACCACGCTGCGCCTACATCCGGTGGAGGTCGTATCGGCTGCGGCGTTGCAGCTGCCGCTGTGGGGTTCCTCCGGTGACGACGACCGATTGCGCGCCCGTCGAGCCCTGGTGCGGGTCCAGGGACTGCTCGGTCCGGAGTCGGTGCAGGTGCCGGTGCTCAGTGGTGGCCGTGGGCCTGCCGAACGCATCACCTTCACGCCGTTGGGGGACGAGCCGGTGCCGCGGGCCGACCCCGGCCAGCCCTGGCCTGGACAGCTCCCCGAACCGTCACCGACCGTCCTGCTCGACGATCCCGTGGAACTGCTCGACGCCGAGGGCAACCCGGTGCGGGTGACCGGCCGTGGGTTGTTCTCCGCAGATCCGGTGCGTCTGACCGGTGAGGGCAGGCCGGCGGGCAGGTTGAAGTGGTGGGCCGGACCCTGGCCCGTCGACGAAAGATGGTGGGATCCACACGAATCGGGGAAGGGATCGGGCAAGGCTGGACGGACGGCGCGAGTACAGGTGCTGCTAGAGGAGCCAGGCGGTCGAGGTGATCTCGACGACCGGGCGATGCTGCTCTGCTATCGGCAGCGGCAATGGTTTCTCGAGGGGGTCTACGAATAGTCAGTTGTGCACAATTTAATTGTGGGATACAGTTCTGGCATGGCCACCATGAGCCTCGATCAACACCTCTGCTTCGCTCTCTACTCGGCGTCGCGGGCGATGACGGCGGCCTACCGACCGGTCTTGACCGAGATGAACCTGACCTACCCGCAGTACCTGGTGCTCCTGGTGCTCTGGGAAGAGGGACGCGTCACGGTCGGCCAGCTCGGTGAACGCCTCCAACTGGACTCCGGGACGCTATCCCCGCTGCTGAAGCGGTTGGAGGCCAACGGTTTCGTGCGCCGTGAGCGGTCGTCTGTCGATGAGCGCCTCGTCGACGTCACCCTCACCGACGCCGGACGCAAGCTGGAGCGTCGCGCCCAATGCATCCCGGAGCAGCTCTTCTCGTCCACCGGCATGACCGAACAGAACGCCGCCGACCTGCGTGATGCAGTCCGGCAACTCACCGAGGCGCTCAACGCATCTGCACACGATCCCCGGGCGGCTTCGCTCCCGCCCGCTGAAGATAAGGAAACCGCATGAAGACTCTTTACACCGCCGAGGCGTTGACCACCGGCGACGGACGCGACGGACACGCCCGCAGCTCCGACGGCCGACTGGACCTTCAGCTGGCCATTCCGAAGGAGATGGGCGGCAACGGCGACGGGACCAACCCAGAGCAGTTGTTCGCCATCGGTTACGCGGCCTGCTTCCACTCGGCGTTGCGACTGGTGGGCCGCCAGGAGAAGGCGGACGTGTCGGATTCGGCAGTGGGATCACGGGTTTCGATCGGCGTGCTCGACAACGGGGGCTTCGGCCTGGCGGTGGAACTCGAGATCACCCTGCCCAACGTCGACCATGACACCGCGCAGGCACTCACGGAGAAGGCGCACCAGGTCTGCCCGTACTCCAACGCGACCCGCGGAAACATCGACGTCAAGCTCGTGGTGACCGACGACTGACGCTCAGCCCAGCGTTGCAGCGAAGGGACCAACCCGCGCGATGAACCGGTCGAAGAATGCATCCGGGTCGACCTCGATGCCGATGTGCGCGTTGGGGGACCGGCCCCAGTGCCCACGCCAGTCGGCCACTGTCATGCCGCGGGTCAGGGTGCCCGTCAGCTCGACGTCGACGGTGGCCTGCTTGTAGAGCACCAGATCGGGGTCAAGTGCCACCGCGGCGGCCAGCGGGTCGTGGAGGTGGGCGAGGTAGCCTTCGCCCTGATCGAAGTGGAACTCGAAGTAGAAGCGCATCGCGTCCTCGAGCACGCGGATCAGGGGATTGGACGCCGCCGACCTCGAGCCCCGATCGTCGAGAACACTCATCGGGGTGGTGGCCGAACCGGCGGCGGCAGCCAGCCTGCTGAGGATTGCCGGTGTCATTGCGACGTGCTCGGTCAGGTTGAGTCCCAACACGATTGGCAGGTGCGTCGGCATGTCCAATCCCCATGCCGCGCTCCACACGGTGAACACCTCGGAGCCCGACTCGGGGTCGACGCTGATGTTCCACTCGGCCACGGGCGTGGTGTTGCCGCGGTAGTCGAACGCGCCGCCCATGATGACCAGCCGTCGCAACAGCCTTGGCAGGCTCGGTTCGATGCGCATGGCCAGCGCCAGGTTGGTCAGGGGTCCCGTGACCAAGCCGATCAGCTCGCCAGGGTGTGCACGCGCGGCCTGCACCCAGGCCGTTGCCGCGTCGTATTCGGTGAGCCGTCCATCGCCGGCAGGCAGTCGCGCGTATCCGAGTCCCGCTGGGCCGTGGGTGTCCTCGGCGGTGCGCAACGGCGTCGCCAACGGATGTTCGGCGCCCTTGGAGACCGGGATGTCGGTCACCCCGCAGAGGGCGAGCAGGCCCAGGTTGTTTGCGCAGACCTGATCGACGGGTACGTTGCCCGCGGTGGAGGCGATGCCGACGATCTCGGCATCCGGGCTGGCCAGCAGGTAGGCCAGAGCCATCGCATCGTCCACACCGGTGTCGACGTCGACGAAGATGGGCAGTGGTCCGATCGGGTCATCCCGCTTATCGATTGACCCCGTCACGCCGCCCACCCTAGGACCGAGTCGCTACCAGTGCACACCAGGCACCAGGCGAACGGCGCGCTTGACCGGTCGGGGCACTCGGATGCTCGCGGCGGCGGCGCGTGCGGGGCGCTTGGGTCGCCGGCCGGACTCGTGCTCTGCAGGCGGCGCGGGTTGGTGCGCCGCGACACCTCTGGCCGCCGCCGAGTCGGGATAGCCGAGATAGAGCTGATGGAGTATCCGCCGGAACACTCTCGGCGTGAAGTAGTGGCCGATGTCGGCCAGCGTGCCCATCGGGGTGTCGATCCTGGCGGGCTTGTCCACCAGGGCGCGCACCACCATGGCGGCAGCATGGTCGGCGGTGATCGGCGGCACCGGGTTCAGCCTGCGCGACGGCGCGATCATCGGCGTCGCCACCAACGGCATGTGGATGCTGGTGAACGTGATGTGGTCGGAAAGCGTCTCGGTGCCGACCACCTCGGCGAACGCATCGAGTGCGGCCTTGCTCGGGATGTAGGCGCTGTACTTCGGGCTGCTGGCCTGCACGCCCGCACTCGACACGTTCACCACGTGCCCGAAGCGACGCTCGCGCCAGTGCGGTAGCAGCGCGAGCACCATCCGCACCGAGCCGAAGTAGTTGACGGCCATCACACGTTCGTAGTCGTGCAGTCGGTCGGTGGACGCCGACACCGACCGCCGGATCGAACGCCCCGCGTTGTTCACCAAGTAGTCGACGTGACCGAACTGGCCGAGGATGTCCTTCACGGTGTGATCCACCGATGCCGAATCCGTCACGTCACACGTGAAAGCGTAGGCGTCGCCCTCGGATTCGCGGATCTCGGCGACGAGGTCGTCGAGCGCGCCTGCGCTGCGCGCCAGCGCGAACACCGTCGCCCCGCGTTCGGCAACGGCGATCGCCGATGCGCGCCCGATGCCGCTGGACGCACCCGTGATGATGACGTGGCGACCGACCAACGCCCCTGCGGGGTCGTCACGGCGCGCTCGGTCGGGATCGAGATGTTCGGCCCAGTACCTCCACAGCTGCGGCGCATAGGCCGAGAACTCGGGCACCCGTATTCCGCTGTCGCGCAAGGCTTCCGTCGTGTTGTCCGACGTGAACGTCGGGGCGAGGTCCACGACGTCGATGATCTCCGCAGGGATGCCGAGCTGGGTGACCGCCATGTTGCGCAGGATCTTGGCCCGTCCCGTCGCCTTCAGGAACGGTGTCGCCACCGACCCTGGCAGCGTGCCGCGGAGCTCCGGCAGGCCGGCCTCCTTGGCTACGCCGCGGTAGATGTGTTTCAGGCCAATCGATTTCGGCGCCGTCAGATGGAAAGTCTGACCGTCGCGGTCGGGGGCGTGCATCAGCTCGGCCATGGCGTCCACGACGAAGTCCACCGGGACCACGTTGGTCCGCCCCGTGTCGGGCAGCATCATCGGCGTGAACCTCGGCAGGGCGGCCAGCTTCGCCAGCAACCCGAAGAAGTAGTAGGGACCGTCCACCTTGTCCATCTCGCCGGTGCGGGAGTCGCCGACGACGACGGCGGGCCGGTAGACCCGGTAGCGCAGCCCCGGTGCAGCGCGGACCAACATCTCGGCCTCGAACTTGGTCTGGTGATACGGCGTCGGCAGGTCCTGTGCGACGTCGAAGTCCTCCTCGGTGTACTCGCCTCCGAACGTGCCTGCCACCGCGATCGACGACACGTGGTGAAGCGTGGCGTCGAGCCGCAGCGCGAGGTCGACGACGGCCTTGGTGCCGTCGACGTTGGCCGCGCGCTGGGCTTCGTCATCCGCCGTCACGTCGTAGATCGCGCCGCAGTGCACCACGTGGTCGACGGCGCCGAGTTCGGCGATGGTCTCATCGGAGAGCCCGAGGCTCGGGGCAGTGAGATCCCCGACCAGGGGTTTTGCGCGTTCACCCCACTGTCCGGCAAGCCGCTCGAACCGGGACAGCGACTCCCGTCGCACCAGGATCCAGACTTCGGGAGCGTCGTCGCGGGCGAGAATCGCGGACACGACGCGGCGGCCAATGAACCCGGTACCGCCGGTAACGACATAGCGCATGCGAGCCATCGTCACCCCTGTCCAAACAAAGGTCAACAACGTGTGACCCGATCGGGCCGCGCACGACCGTCGCGCTATCGTCCGACTGAGAGCCAACGCCTTCAAGGGAGAATGCATGCCGATCAACCCAGCCGCCATCGGCGCCAAGACCGCGCCGCAGCCGTTCGAATGGACCGAGCGCGACACGATGCTGTACGCGCTGGGTGTCGGCGCAGGCACCAAGGACCTGGCGTTCACGACCGAGAACAGCCACGACATCCAGCAGCAGGTGCTGCCGACCTACGCCGTCATCGCCTGCCCGGCGTGGGGTGCGGCCGCCGAAGTGGGGTCGTTCAACTGGGCCATGCTGCTGCACGGCAGCCAGCAGATTCGCCTGCACGCGCCGTTGCCTCCCTCTGGCAAGCTCAACGTGACCTCCGAGGTCGCCGACATCCAGGACAAGGGCGAGGGCAAGAACGCCATCCTGGTGCTCAAGGGCACCGGCACCGATCCGGAGACCGGCGAGGTGATTGCCGAGACGGTGTCGACCGCCGTGATCCGCGGCGAGGGAGGCTTCGGCGGTCAGCCGGGGGAACGCCCCGTCGCTCCGCAGATCCCCGACCGCGAGCCCGATGCGGTGGTCGCACTGCCGACCACCGAAGACCAACCGCTGATCTACCGGCTGTCCGGCGACCGCAATCCGCTGCACAGCGACCCGTGGTTCGCGCAGAATCTGGCGGGGTTCCCGAAGCCGATCCTGCATGGGCTGTGCACCTACGGCGTGGCAGGGCGTGTGCTGGTGGCCGAGCTCGGCGGCGGGGACGCCACCAAGATCAAGGCGGTCGGTGCCCGGTTCACCTCACCGGTGTTCCCTGGCGAGACGCTCACGACGTCGGTGTGGCGTACCGAGCGTGGGCATGCGGTGTTCCGCACGGAGGCCGCGGGAACCGACGGGTCGAACGCCCGGCCGGTGCTCGAGGACGGCACCGCCGAGTACGTGGATTGACCCCTAGACGCGGACGCCGTTCCAGTCGACGAGAGTCCAACCCGCGCTTGGACTCCCGTGCACCACGACGTAACCGGTGTTGTTCAGCGGGTCGGCCTGCAGCAGCGCCGGATCGGCGTTGTGGGCGTTCATCAGCGTCCATAGCGCGATGGCGCCGCCGTGTGAGAAAGCGACGGGATGGTGCTCGCCGGTCGCGTAGATGGCCGCGACGGCGTCGGTGAATCTGGCATTGAATTCGTTGCCGTCGATCGATCCTGGGATGCGGGCGTTGCGGTCCCCGGTCGCCCACTGCTTGAGGACGTCGTAGAACCCCGCGCCATCCGTCTCGGGCCTGCCCTCGTAGTCGCCAGCCTCGATCTCCCGCAGTCCGGGGAGGACGTCGACGGTGTCGTGTAGTTCTTCGGCAAGGGGCTGGGCCGTCTGCTGGGTGCGCACCATCGTCGAGGCGAAGACGCCGTCGAGACCGTCGCCGGCGAAGTCGGCGGCGACCTGGCGCGCCTGGTTCCAACCGAGGTCGGTCAGACTGGGCCCCGGCGTCGAGGTGTCGATGAAGCCGGAGGTGTTGCCCGCCGACTGGCCATGGCGGATGAAGGTCAGCGTGATGTCGCCATCGGGTGCCGCCCACGCGACGGGCGCGAGGAACGCCGCGACGAGCACGGCGAGGGCCAGGGCGAACGCCGGGATCCGTCGAGTCATGGCCGAATCCTTCACCAGGTCTGTTCGGCCGCGCGCACCAGAATCTCGTTGACCGCAACCCGGCGGCCGCGGGTGACCATGAACGTGACGGCGTCGGCGATGTCGACGGGTTCGAGTTTCACCATGCCCTCGGTTTGCCTGGCGATCGCGGCCCGGTCAGCGGGCGGCAGATTCTCGGTGATCTCGGTCTGCACGGTGCCTGGTTCGACGAGGCCGACCCGCACCCGCTGCCCGAGTACCTCCTGCCTCAGGGCTTCGGAGAACGCCCCGATCCCGAACTTGGTCAGCGCGTACACCGCCGTGCCCGGCCGCGCGACGCGGCCCGCGGTCGAGCTGATGTTGACGACGTCGGCGACACCGCGGGGCGAGTCCACGGCCGCGACGATCAGGTGCGGCAGAGCGGCACGCGTGACGTACAGCAGACCCTGCACGTTGACCGACACCATGGTGTCCCAGTCGGCGGGGTCGGCCTCGGACGCCTGGCCGATCAGCATCAGGCCCGCGTTGTTGACGACGGTGTCGAGGCGCCCGAGTTCGGCGACGACGGTGTCGACGGCCGACGCGGCCCGTTCCCGGTTGGATACGTCGGCTTCGACCGCGATGGCGCTTCCGCCTGCCGCCTCGATGCGCGCCTTGAGGTCGTCGAGCCGGTCTCGCCGCCTGGCCAGCAGTGCGACGGTGGCGCCTTCTGCCGCCAGGGCCAATGCCGTCGCCTCGCCGATGCCGCTGCTCGCTCCGGTCACCAATGCCACCGTGCCGTCCAGTCTTTCCGTCATGATGGCCATCATGACCGACGCCAAGCCGCCTTTCCCACCCTTCGATGTCGAGAGCGCGATCGCCAAGGTGCAGGCGGCCGAGGATGCGTGGAACACCCGTGACCCCCAACGGGTGAGCCTGGCGTACACCGAGGATTCGGTGTGGCGCAACCGGGACCACTTCGTCACCGGCCGCGCCGCGATCGTCGAGTTCCTGACCGCCAAGTGGAAGAGGGAACTCGACTATGCCCTGCGCAAGAGCCTGTGGAGTTGCGACGACAACCGGATCGCGGTGCGTTTCCAGTACGAGTGTCACGACGCCGCGGGCCAGTGGTACCGCAGCTACGGCAACGAGCTGTGGGAGTTCGACGCCCGCGGTCTGATGCGTCGCCGGGAAGCCAGCATCAACGACGTCGCGATCGACGTCGCCGACCGGAGGTACTTCGGCCCGCGCCCGGAGTCCGAGCGTGGCAAGGACATTCCGCTGCGCTAGCCGCCGTAGAGCCGGGCGATGTCCGGCGAGTCGAGCCAGTGGGAGTAGGTCGGCGCCTTCGGCCAGCCCGCCGGGGAGTCCTGCCATTCCTCTTGGCGACCCCACGGCAGGAGATCGATCAACGCGAAGCTGTGGCTCAGCTGTTCGGTGCCACGGCCGTCGGTGTGCCAGGTCCGGTAGACGGTGTCGCCGTCACGGAGAAACACGTTGACGGCGAAGCCGGCTCCCGGCGCCGCGCCCACGTCGGCGCCGAACGAACTCTCCGACGACGAGTACCAGTCCATCCGATTGCCGACCTTGGCCTTGTACGCCAAGGCCTCGTCGATCGGGCCGTTGGTGACGATGACGAAGCGGGCGTCGTAGCTGTCGAGGAAGTCGAGTCGGGTGAATTGTGACGTGAACCCCGTGCAGCCGCCGCACTGCCACTCGGCGTGGTCGAACCACATGTGGTTGTAGACGATGAGCTGGTGGCGACCGTCGAAGACGTCGGCCAACTCGAGGGGGCCGTCGGCGCCGATCAGCGTGTAGTCCGGCATCTCGACCATGGGCAACCGCCTGCGTTCGGCGGCGATCGCGTCGAGTTCGCGGGTGGCGGCCTTCTCCCGGACGCGCAGGTCGTGCAGGGCGGTGCGCCAGGTGTCCTGGTCGACCACCTTGGGTAGGGCGGACGTGGTCATTCGGGTCTCCTCGCTGTGGTGGGTGCCTTGGAGGTATGGACCGAATCGAGTCGCCATACTCATCGCCCATGGCGGGACGGGGTGCCGAACCAGTGCGACAGCGACTCCCGCAACCCAGGGACGGCGGTCTCGGCGGGCTCGTCGACCGTTGCGGCCCATGCGACGTACGCGTCGGGACGGATCAGCACTGCGTCGGCAGGCCGGTCCTCGGTAGTGGCCCTTCGGATGTCGACGCGGTCTTGCCAGTCCCCGGCCACCACGCGCAGTTCCTCGCGGTCGGCGAGGTCGAGGAGAACGGGCCTGGCGGTGTGCAGCAGTGCCGCCACGCTGGTCGCGCCGTGATCGGTATCAAGGGTGAGATCGGGTGCGAAAGTCCCCGCCAGGGCATGCGGATTGGCGCCAGGCATCGGATAGCGGATGTCGGTGCCTGCGATGAAGGCGCCGATGCGGCGGCGTGCCTGCTCGTCGGCGAGCAGTTCGGCGAAGACCTCCCGAAGCGCATCGGCGGCCGGGTCGAGTCCGCGCCGCAGTGCCACCTGGGCCTGGGTGTGCAACAACGTTCGCGCACCGGCCAAATGGCGTTCGTGGTGATAGGTGTCCAGCAGGCCGCGCGGCGCCCAACCGTGAATCTCGGCCCCGAGCTTCCAGGCCAGGTTGACCGTGTCGAGCATCGCCGCGTTGACCGCGACGCCCCCCGACGGGAACTGATGGGCCGCATCGCCGGCCACCAGAACGCGCCCGGCACGGTAGCGATCGGCCTGCCGGGCGCCGTAGGTGAAGCGTGTCAGCCGACTCGGTTCCCCAAGGGGAATGCTCGTCCCGAGCACGCGGCGGATGCTGTCCGCGAATTCGTCGAGGGACATCTGCGCTTGGTCGTCCTCGCACGGCGCGGCCTCCGCGATGCAGGTGTAAACACCCAGATCGTTTGGGGTGTAAGAGCTTATCGCGAAGATGCCGCGTTTCGTCTGGGTGTATCCCGCGCGAACCCGACCGAGGTCGGGGATTTCGTAGTCGCCGTCGTCGAGAAGTGTCACCGAGTCGGGCATGGTGAACGTCCCAAGCCGGTGCACTTCCGGATAGCTGTTGCCGGGAAACGCGATGCCCGCCATGTCGCGGGTCTTGCCGTGGACACCGTCGCAACCCACCAGGTAGTTGGCGCTCACCCGGTACCGGCCGTCGGGGCCTGCCACGTCCGCGGTCACCCTGGTGTGATCCTGACTCAGGCCGAGCGCCTCGTGTCCGCGGCGGATCTCGGCGCCTGCTTCGGTGGCGAGTTCCTCGAGCAGGGCTTCGATCTGCGGTTGAGGCAGCAACAGCGCCTGCATCGGGGGATCGACGAGTTGCGTGAGATCGACGGGCAGGCCGCCGAAGGGGAACCGGGGCGCGGGGCGGGGCTTTCCGCTGGCCCTCTCGAACCGCTCCAGCAGACCTCGGTAGCGCAACAGGTCGAGGACCTGCCCACCGAGACCGCCGGCCTTCGGAACGGCCCATGGCTCGGTCAGTCGCTCGAGCACCAGCGTTCGCACTCCCGCCAGACGCAGTTCGCCGGCCAGCATCAGGCCGGTCGGTGCTGCGCCGACGACGATCACGTCGGTGTCGACTTCAGGCATTCGCGCTACTCCCATATCCGCAGGTGGTGGCTTCGGCCAGTCATTCTGGAGCACGTAAGGGGTCTTGCCGCAAGCCCCCCGGTGCGCTATAAATTGAGAGTGGAAAGGGGCCGATGGGCCTTTTTTCTTGCCCGTGGTATTCGAACAGGCGTTCGATTATCCTTGACGCGTGGGATGGCACAACGGACCGCCGAGCTGGGGCGAGATGGAGCGCGTCCTCACCGGCAAGCCGCGCCGGGCCGGAGAGCGCCTGCCCGAGCCGAATGCCGACGGTGGGGACAGCCCAGCGTGGTCGCGGAAGCGGGGAAGCTACGAACCGCTGGACCGGCCTACCGGTGACAGCTCCTCGATTCCCTACGCCGAACTGCACGCGCACTCGGCGTACAGCTTCCTCGACGGAGCCAGCACGCCGGAGGAACTCGTCGAGGAGGCCGCCCGGCTGGACCTGCGCGCCATCGCGCTGACCGACCACGACGGGTTGTACGGGGTGGTGCGGTTCGCCGAGGCCGCCAAGGAACTCGACGTGCAGACGGTGTTCGGCGCGGAGCTCTCGCTGGGAAACGTCGCCCGCACCGAGGTGCCCGACCCGCCGGGGCCACACCTGCTGGTCCTGGCGCGCGGGCCCGAGGGCTATCGGCGATTGTCACGAGAGCTCGCCAAGGCCCACCTGGCGGGTGGGGAGAAGGGCAAGCCGCGCTATGACTTCGACGCCCTGACCGAGGCTGCGGGCGGACACTGGCACGTCCTCACCGGATGCCGCAAAGGTCATGTGCGCCAAGCCCTGTCGACAAGTGGGCCGATGGCGGCCGAAGCGGCGCTCGCCGATCTGGTCGATCGGTTCGGCGCCGATCGGGTGAGCATCGAGCTGACCCACCACGGTCACCCGCTCGACGACGAGCGCAACGCCCAGCTCGCGGCGTTGGCACCGCGATTCGGCGTGGACGTCGTCGCCACCACCGCGGCGCACTTCGCCGAACCGACCCGCGGCAGGTTGGCCATGGCGATGGGGGCCATCCGGGCCCGCAACTCCATGGACGAGGCGAGCGGATGGCTTGCGCCGTTGGGTGGTTCACATCTCCGGTCGGGGGAGGAGATGGCGCGCCTCTTCGCTCGTCATCCCGGGGCGGTGGCGTCTGCGGCCGCACTCGGCGAGCAGTGCGCGTTCGGGTTGGCGCTCATCGCCCCGAAGCTGCCACCGTTCAAGGTGCCCGAGGGGCATACCGAGGACAGCTGGCTGCGGCACCTCGTGCTGACCGGTGCCCGCAACAGGTACGGCCCGCCGGAACGCGCACCGCTGGCCTATGCGCAGATCGAGCACGAGCTGAGGGTCATCAGTCAGCTGACCTTTCCGGGTTACTTCCTGGTGGTGCACGACATCACCCGGTTCTGCAAGGAGAACGACATCCTGTGCCAGGGCCGGGGATCGGCGGCCAACTCCGCGGTCTGCTACGCGCTTGGCGTCACCAATGTCGACCCGGTCGCCAACGAGCTGCTGTTCGAGCGGTTCCTCTCGCCGGCCCGCGACGGGCCGCCGGACATCGACATCGACATCGAATCGGACCTGCGCGAGAAAGCGATTCAGTACGTCTACGAGCGCTACGGTCGCGACTACGCCGCTCAGGTGGCCAACGTCATCACCTATCGCGGCCGCAGCGCGGTGCGTGACATGGCCAGGGCACTTGGCTTCTCGCAGGGGCAGCAGGATGCCTGGAGCAAGCAGATCAGCAAGTGGAACGGGCTCGCCGACTCGCCCGACGTCGAGGACGTTCCCGAGCAGGTGGTCGACCTGGCGCTGCAGATCAAGAACCTGCCGCGGCACATGGGCATCCACTCCGGTGGCATGGTGATCTGCGACCGGCCGATCGCCGACGTGTGCCCGGTGGAATGGGCGCGCATGGAGAATCGCAGCGTCCTGCAATGGGACAAGGATGATTGCGCGGCAATCGGTTTGGTGAAGTTCGACCTGCTCGGACTCGGCATGCTCTCGGCGCTGCACTACGCCATCGACCTGATCGCCGAGCACAAGGGCATCGAGGTCGACCTGTCCAAGCTGGACCTGTCCGAAGCGGGCGTGTACGAGATGCTGCAGCGTGCCGACTCCGTCGGCGTGTTCCAGGTGGAGTCCCGCGCGCAGATGGCCACGCTGCCCCGGCTGAAGCCGCGGGTGTTCTACGACCTGGTGGTCGAGGTCGCGTTGATCCGGCCCGGGCCCATTCAGGGTGGGTCGGTGCACCCGTACATCCGGCGCCGCAACGGAGAGGAGCCGGTCACCTACGACCATCCTTCGATGGAACAGGCGCTACGGAAGACATTGGGAATTCCGCTTTTTCAGGAACAACTGATGCAATTGGCCGTCGACTGTGCTGGCTTCTCCGCGGCCGAGGCCGACCAGTTGCGTCGGGCCATGGGGTCCAAGCGCTCGACGGAGAAGATGAAGCGGCTTCGCGGCCGGTTCTACGACGGCATGCGCGAACGGCACGGGGTGACCGGTGAGGTCGCCGACCGGATCTACGAAAAGCTGGAGGCCTTCGCCAATTTCGGCTTCCCGGAAAGCCATTCGCTGTCGTTCGCCTCGCTGGTGTTCTATTCGTCGTGGTTCAAGCTGCACCACCCCGCGGTGTTCTGCGCCGCACTGCTGCGGGCCCAACCGATGGGCTTCTACTCGCCGCAGTCGTTGGTCGCCGACGCCAGAAGGCACGGGGTGCTGGTGCACGGTCCCGACGTGAACGCCAGTCTGTCGCACGCGACGTTGGAGGATGCAGGCAACACGGTCAGGCTGGGCCTCGGCGCGGTCCGGCACATCGGTGACGAGTTGGCCGAGCGGATCGTCGACGACCGAAAGGCTCACGGCAAGTTCACTTCTCTCGTCGACCTGGCAGGCCGGGTGCAGCTCTCCGTGCCGCAGACCGAGGCACTGGCGACTGCGGGGGCGCTCGGTTGTTTCGGGATCACCCGCAGGGAGGCGCTGTGGGCAGCGGGCGCGGCGGCCTCCGAACGCCCCGATCGGTTGCCCGGGGTGGGCTCTTCCTCGCACGTCCCGTCCCTGCCCGGCATGACCGAACTCGAGTTGACCGCCGCCGACGTCTGGGCCACCGGCGTCTCGCCCGGCAGCCACCCCGTCCAGTTCCTGCGTGAGAACCTCGACGCCATGGGCGTCGTGCCCGCCAATCGGCTGCTGTCGGTGCCGGATGGCACCCGCGTGCTCATCGCAGGCGCGGTGACGCATCGACAGCGGCCCGCGACGGCGCAGGGGGTGACGTTCATGAACCTCGAGGACGAGACGGGCATGGTCAACGTGATGTGCTCGACGGGAGTGTGGGCGCGACACCGAAAGCTGGCGCAGACGGCGTCGGCGCTGGTGATCCGCGGCATCGTGCAGAACGCGACGGGCGCGGTGACCGTGGCGGCCGACCGGATGGGCCCCATCGACCTGCGGGTGAAGTCCAAGTCGCGCGACTTCCAGTAGGCCCGGACGTTCAGTTCCCCCGATCGGTGGACGCGGGTTTCCTCCTGCGCATCCACCGGTCGCCCGACAGACCCAGTCGCCCCGCTGAGACATAGTTATCCCATCGCCGGAACGCACCGGCCGAGACAACCGAGAAGCCAACCAAGACAGAAGGATTCACGACATGAGCACCATCATCCGCACCATCGCCGCCACCACCATCCTCGGCGCCGCAGCACTGGGACTGGCGGGCACCGCCGCAGCCGCCACCAATACCGACCCGCAGGGCCCGGGCTACTCCTACAGCCCCGGCACCTACGCCAAGCCCGCGCCGACGGCCAAGCCAGGCTGGCACGACAACCACGGCCCGGCCTACATCGCCCACCTCAACGGCAAGTAAGCCCACGAACCCACCAGGCCCTCCCGAACATCCCCGGGGAGGGCCTGGTGTTCGTTGTGGGCAGCCGCGTTCGATCAACCCGTCGGTGTCAGCCACACCTTGTCGATGCCGATCCGCAGCCGGGTGCTGTAGTTCCCCATCGCCTCGGTCAACCCGAACTTGTCGGCGGTCGTGCCGTACTTGGCCCAGTACGGGGCGTCCTCGCGGCAGTCCACGCCCTCGGCGTCGATGGTCGCCTCGCCGCCGATGACGACGATCCCGCCACCGTTGCCGTCGGAATCGAGGTTCAGGCTCACCTGCGGATGACGCTTGACGTGTCCGACCTTCGCCGAGCTGGGCACCGTGTAGACGAACACCGCGTTGCCGTCGAAGAAGAACCAGATCAGTTTCGGTACGGGTTGGCCGGACTTCGCGACGGTGGTGAGCCAGCCGTACTGGTCCCGCGTCAGGCGATCGGTCACTTCTGGAGTCAGCTCGGCACTCATGAACGCGAATGTAGTCTCCGAAACATGACTTCCGAGACGCTTAACCTCACTGTCGATGAACTACTGACGACCACTCGGTCGGTCCGCAAACGCCTCGACCTCGAGAAGCCGGTACCTCGCGACGTGGTGATGGAATGCCTCGAACTGGCGTTGCAGGCGCCGACGGGGTCCAACGCGCAGGGCTGGCAGTTCGTCTTCGTCGACGACCCCGAGAAGAAGAAGGCGATCGCCGACGTCTACCGGACGGCGGCGACCCCTTACCTGGACCAGCCGAAGCCGACGTTCGGTGACAGCCGCGACGAGCGGACCCCGCTCGTGGTCGACTCCGCAAAATATCTCAACGACCACCTGCACGAGGTTCCCATCATGTTCATCCCGTGCCACGAAGGCCGTCCGGACGGTGCGCCCGCCGGGATGAGCGCGTCGTACTGGGGATCGCTACTGCCCGCCGCGTGGAGCTTCATGCTGGCGCTGCGCTCGCGCGGTCTCGGCTCGGCATGGACGACGCTGCACCTGCTCGGCGACGGCGAGAAGCAGACCGCGGAGATCCTCGGCATCCCGTTCGACAAGTACGCCCAGGGCGGCCTGTTCCCGATCGCCTACACCAAGGGCACCGACTTCAAGCCGGCCAAGCGCCTGCCCGCCGAGCAGCTCAGCCACTGGAACAGTTGGTGAAGCTCTTCGCGCAAGCGCTCATCGGAAGGTAGACGCTCTTCGCGCAAGCGCTCATCGGAAGGTAGCCAGTCAGACGGCGCCGGCGAAGCCCTGCTGGCGCCACGCCTCGTAGACCACCACCGCGGCGGCGTTCGACAGATTCAGTGAGCGACGGCCCGCGAGCATCGGGATCCGGACTCGTCTGGTGACGTGCGGGTCGGCCAACGTCTGCGCATCCAGACCGGTGGGCTCGGGGCCGAACAGCAGGACGTCGCCGGGGGAGAAGGCGATGTCGCCGAACGACGATTCGGCGTGCGCGGTGAATGCGAACACCCGAGCCGGCATCACGGCCGCCCACGCCGCCTGCAGGTTCGGGTGCACCGTCACCGACGCCAGGTCGTGATAGTCCAGCCCCGCCCGTCGCAGCTTGGGTTCTGACAGGTCGAATCCGAGCGGCTCGACGAGATGTAATTCGCACCCGGTAGCCGCGACCATCCTGATCGCATTTCCGGTGTTCGGCGCTATGCGCGGAGAGTTGAACATGACCCGAAACATTCGTCGATGATCTCAGTAGTGCAACGACATTTGCTCGCATAGCACACGGATGCGCAACGGCGCGGTTACGAACTCTGTCTGTTCAGTAAGAATTGTGGAAACGCTCGCGCATCGCTGTCATACTCGAGAAATTGCCGGGCGGACTGGATCTTCCGGTGCCTGCCGATGCGTGGGCGTACTGCTGCAGGAAGCCTTATGAACGACGCGCGATCAGTGAAATGCCAACGAGCGACCGGTTGTACGGCCGGGGCGCGATGACGGCGTTCGTAGAGCCGCCGCAAGTCCTTGCGCCTTCTGAATTCTCGGCCAATCCTTCACCACGGGCGAAGCGTCCGCCGCGTTTGGCGATGAGCAATTGGCCCGTTCGCTGGAAAGTCTTCGCAATCGTTCTGGTGCCGTTGCTATTGGCAGGCGTGTTCGGCGGTTTGCGAATCTACTCGGGCTGGACCCAGGCGGGGGAGCTGCGGCTGGCGGCCGACCGTGCCGACATGGTGCCGTCCATCGAGGAGTACATGGCGGCCCTGGAAGGCGCCCTGTTGGCGAACTCCACCGGTGGCGACGCACAGGCCTCGTTGAACACGTTCGACACCAGCAAGCAGAACCTGCAGCGGCGGCTCTCCAGCACCGACGTCGCGCCTGACGTGCGGAGGGGCGTCACCGGCCTGCTCGACGGTGGCCAGGCGCTGCTCGACCAGGTCACGGCGAACGGCATCGACCTGCGAGGCCGCATCACCGCCTATGCACCGATCCTGCTGTCTGCCGAGGACGCCATCAACGGTTCGGTCCGCATCGACGACGAGAAGATCCGCGCCGAGACGCTCGGCCTCAGCCGGGCGGTCGGCGCTCGCGGGCAGATGACGATGCAGCAGCTGCTGGTGAACCTCGGTGGCGACCTTCCCGAGCCGGAACTGCGCACGTCGATGATCACGTTGGCCGGCACAGAGCCGTCGACGCTGTTCGGCATGGCTCAGGTGCTCGGTGTCGGCTCGCCGGACGCCCAGAAGCTGCACGAAGAGATGGTCAAGCGGATGGCCATGATGTCGGATCCGGCCGTTCCGCTGGTCGGCAACCCGGATCTGAGCCAGTCGCTGCAAACCACCAAACAGATCGCCGCCAAGATCATCGACTCCACCACCAGCGCCGTCACCTCGGCCGTCGAGAACCAGGCCAGCGCCAAGCGTTCGGAGGCGATTCGCGACTCCGCGATCGTCGGCGCCGCGATCCTGCTGGCGATCGCCATCGTGCTATTCGTTGCCCGGTCACTGGTGCGGCCGTTGCGCAAGCTGCGCGACGGTGCCCTCAAGGTGGCCCACGAGGATCTCGCGCGCGAACTCGAACGGGTGCGCACCGGCGGCCCGGTGGGTCCGGTCCAGCCGCTGCCGGTGAACACCACCGAAGAAGTCGGGCAGGTTGCCCATGCCGTCGACGAACTGCACGAGCAGGCAGTGTTCCTGGCAGGCGAGCAAGCCCGCCTGCAGCTGCAGGTCGGCGACATGTTCGAGACGTTGTCGCGTCGCAGCCGGTCCCTCGTCGACCAGCAGTTGGGGCTCATCGACCGGCTCGAGCGCAACGAGGAGGATCCCGAGCGCCTGGACAGTCTCTTCAAGCTCGATCACCTCGCCGCACGCATGCGCCGCAACGGAGCCAACCTGCTGGTGCTCGCAGGCAACAGGGTCCCGCGTGAGCAGGCCGACCCGGTACCGGTCGCCTCGGTGATCGACGCCGCTGCCTCCGAGGTGGAGGAGTACACCAGAGTCGTCACCGCGATCGTTCCGGAGAGCGAGGTCGTCGGTGTCGTCGCGGGCGACCTCGTCCACCTACTGGCCGAGCTACTGGACAACGCGCTGCGCTACTCGCCCCCAACCTCCGAGGTGCGGGTGTCGGCAGTACACACCGGCAACGGCGGGCTGGTCATCGAGGTCAGCGACAACGGCCTCGGCATGACCGACGCCGACCTGCGCGTGTCCAACACGCGTCTGCAGTCCGGCGGCGAGGTCAATCCGTATACCGCGCGTCACATGGGCCTCTTCGTGGTCGGCAGGCTCGCGGCCCAGCACGGTCTCGTCGTGCGGCTTCGCAGTACCGTTGCCGCCGAACCCAATTCGGGCACCACCGCGGGTGTGTTCATTCCGGTCGAATCGCTGCTGCACGGTCCCGGCGGCTCCGAGTTCACCGCATCCGACCATGGCTTGGCCGCTGACTATGGCACGCCGGAGTACGGTGCGCCCGCCTTGTCGCTGGTTCAGGACAGCGACGATTACGGCGACTACTACGCCGCCGAGGCCGAGCCCGCCCCGGAGTACCGAAACGGCCACACCGACATCCCCATTTCGCTTCTGCCGCAACGCAACCCCGGCGCCAGTGGGATCTCCGACATTCCGTCGGCGCCGATCGAGCCCATGCCGCCCGTCGCCCAGTCCGAGGACCAGTGGGCTGGGCAGGAGTGGCCGCAGGAGCACTGGCCCGCCGACTCGATGCCTGCGCAGTCCCCGGTTCCCGAACAACAGCCGAGCTGGCACCTGCCCACCGAATCCTCCGAGCGTCCCGTCCCGACGGACACGTCGTCGTTCTTCGCCGCCAAGGCGCAGGCCACGCCGCCACCGCCGACCAACGGTGTGCACCGGCCCGACGTCGCCGAACCAGCCGGGGCCAAGACCGATGCCGCACCGGTGCCCGCCACCGACGACGCCATCTATCAGTCGATGTTGTCGGAGTGGTTGATCGACGATCCGTTCAAGCTGGCCAACAGCGTCGACCTGGACTGGCAGACGGTCTGGGATCACGGCTGGTCGGCTGCCGCCGCGGCCGATGAAGCCCCCGTGGCCGAACACACCGAGGAGGGCCTGCCGATGCGTCAACCGGGTGCCCGCCTGGTGCCCGGCGCGGCCAACGGCGAGAACGGTCACAACGGGCGCAACGGTGGCGCCCACCGGGGGGCGGATGCCGGCGACGAGCAGGACGACCAGGGCAACTCCGGGTTCGACACCGGGCCGATCGCGATCCCGCGTGACCCCGAAGCGGTTCGTAGCAGCATCGGCAACCACTTCGGCGGCGTGCATGCGGGCCGCTCGCACGCCCGCGACACGAGATCGACAGACGAGGACTGACCCGAGAATGACCCGTCCCACCCAGCGTGACTCGCTCGATTGGCTGGTCTCCAAGTTCGCCCACGAGGTGTCCGGGGTATCGCATGCGATCCTGGTGTCCGCCGATGGTCTGCTGATGGCCTCCAGTGAGCACATGCCCGTCGAGCGGGCCGACCAGCTGGCAGCGGTGGCCTCGGGCCTGGCCAGCCTCTCGACGGGAGCGGCACAACTCTTCGACGGCGGCTACGTGCTGCAGTCGGTAGTCGAGATGGAGAACGGCTACCTGCTGCTCATGCGCGTCGGCGACGGGTCGAACCTCGCCACGCTGGCGACCAGGTCATGTGACATCGGCCAGATCGGCTACGAGATGGCGATTCTGGTGGAACGCGTCGGCACCGTCATCCAGTCGGCGCGCCGCACGGCTCAGCACTCGTGAGAACCCATGGACCTTCCCCCGAACGACGCCTGGGAGCCCAGCGAACCGCTGGATGAGGTCAGCCTGGTTCGGCCCTACATGTTGACCGCGGGCCGCACCGAGTCGCGTGTCAGCCTTCCGCTGGAGGCACCGATACGGACGCTGCGGTTCGCGCCCGCGCCGAAATGGCCGGGCAGCGACGTGCGCGCCAAGATTCTCCGACTCGGCACGGAGAGTCCCTCCGTCGCGGAGATCGCGGCTCGCCTATCCTTGCCGCTCGGTGTTGCGCGCGTGTTGATCGGCGATCTGGTGACACAGGGTTATCTTCGAGTAGACGCCACACTGGGTGAGTCGGTGAGCACCGACGAAAGACGTGAACTCATAGGAAGGACACTGCGTGGCCTACGGGCACTCTGAGAGGCGTTCGCCGCCTGAGCGCTCCGCTTCAACGAAGATCGTCATCTCCGGTGGATTCGGTGCAGGCAAGACGACGTTCGTAGGCGCAGTGTCGGAGATCATGCCGCTGCGTACCGAGGCCATCGTCACCAACGCATCGCATGGGGTCGACGGGCTCGAGGCCACCCCGAACAAGAACACCACCACGGTGGCCATGGACTTCGGCCGCATCACCTTGGCCGACGACCTGGTGCTCTACCTGTTCGGCACACCGGGCCAGCGCCGGTTCTGGTTCATGTGGGACGACCTGGTTCGCGGCGCAATCGGCGCGATCATCCTCGTCGACGTGCGCAGGCTGCAGGACAGCTTCGCCGCGGTCGACTTCTTCGAAGCGCGCCAGCTGCCGTTCCTCATCGCGGTGAACGTGTTCGACGACGGCCCCAGGTATCCGGCCGACGCCGTGCGCAAGGCCCTGGCGCTGCGTGAGCACATCCCGGTGGTGAATGTCGATGCGCGCGATCGACGTTCGGCGCGCGCGGCACTGATCGCCATCACCGAGTACGCGCTGATGAACCTCAGTTCGCTGCCCGGCTGACGGTGAGCGGCTTCGACCAGGAGTGGGTCGACCGTGAGTTCACCGGTCACGACTTTCGCGACGACGATCTGAGCCGTCTGCGCAGCGAACGCGTCGTCTTCACCGACTGCGACTTCAGCGGTGTCGACCTCTCCGAGTCCGAGCATCAGGGCTCGGCCTTCCGCAACTGTACGTTCCGGCGAACCTCATTGATGCACACCGTGTTCCGGCATTGCACTCTGCTTGGATCGGTGTTCACCGAGTGCAAGCTGCGGCCCGTCACGATGGTCGAGGTGGATCTCACCCTGGCCGTGCTCGCCGGCTGCGATCTTCGCAGCATCGACCTGTCGGACTGTCGTCTGCGCGAGGCCAGCCTCGTCGGCACCGATCTGCGCAAGGCCGTGTTGCGCGGTGCCGACCTACGCGGGGCGCGGACGCAGGACACCCGCCTGGACGAGGCCGACCTGCGTGGTGCGCTCACCGACCCGACGTTCTGGACGACGGCGTCGGTGCGGGGCGCCAAGATCGACATCAATCAGGCGCTCGCGTACGCCGCGGCGCATGGGCTGGACGTGCACGGCGGGTAACCGCGCGCAGTTGACGATGACACGTCCGGGGGCGATCGGCGTTGCCGAATTCCGCTTGAGGGCTGTGACTTACGGCTGTCGCGTGACCCGGACGCAGAACTCGGCGCGAGGGCCACGTTTCGTCTGAGTTACAAGCTGAGCCACCTATTGCGTCGACCGCAACTGACCGTTACGGTCCAATTAAGCCTGGAACTGACCGATATTGACCGAAAGTGTGGTTCAAGCGATGGTGCACTCTCCCGTTTCCTCAGGCTCAACGCCAACGGTCTTCGTCCGCAACGCGACGGGGTTGCGCAAGGAAGCCGGCGCGCTGGACGTCTTCGTCTACAACACCAACAACCAGAACATCGGCCTTGGTGTGGCCTTCCTCGGCCTGGCGATCGGCTCGTATGCCGGTGGACTGCTCCCGCTGTCGGCGGTGCTGGCCTCGCTGCTGGTCGTTCCGCTGTACATGGTCTACGGGCAGCTGTCCGCCGACATGCCGCGCTCCGGAGGCGACTACGTCTGGACCAGCCGCATCTTCGGGCAACGGTTCGGGCCGCCGATCGGGTTCGTGCTCGCCTGGACCTGGATCGTCCTCGCGATCACGGCCATCGGCGCTCCCGCGGCGTTCTTCAGCCAGCTCGGCGTCTCGGGCTGGATGCGCGCGATGGGAGCCGCAACGGGTTCGGCGACGTTCGGCAAGATCGGCGACTGGGTGAGCAGTCAGACCGGCACCATCGTCGTCGGCGCGGTCCTGCTCGCCGCGTTCACGCTCGTGATGATCCGCGGGGTCAAGACGTACATGAAGATCCAGAACTGGGCCTTCGTGTTCGCCATGGCGGGCATCGTGCTGCAGATCGTCGCCAGCCTGCTCTCCAGCGTCGATAAGTTCCCGGCGCTCTTCGA